>MFSU01000078.1 GCA_001785115.1 Candidatus Muproteobacteria bacterium RBG_16_65_34 | reverse complement strand
CTGGCCTTCGCGACATTCGCGCATCCTGCGCAGCACTCGCTCGCTCCGACGGGGATGGGAACAACACCCATTTGGCCGTGCTGTATGGGTAGAGTCTGCTGGCCTGAAGCATCCGTGAACGGCAACGGCCAAATGGGTGTTGCTTTTGGGTCCCCGTATGGCGCGCCCGCGCACCGCAAGGTTCCGGGCGAGCGCCCTGAAAGGGGCGCGGACAGGATGTCCGCGCCTGATCTTCGAGGCAGGATGCCTCGTAAGATCAGCGCCGGGACCCGGAACCGCGGATGCGCGGGGGCTTTCGCGCCATCCGGGGGGTCTTTTCTTTTGGTAACTTTTCTTTGGACAAGCAAAGAAAAGTTACCTGCCGTGGGTCAGCCACCCACAAGTAGCTTTTCAGATCATCGCCGCAGGCGATTCGACACAGAGCTGACAAACCGTAACCGGTGAAACGCAGCCGGTGACGTTCAATCGCCAACACGATTCCACGAAGACCCCCAAAAAACAAAGCCCGGCGGGGAGCCGGGCCAAACACGCCTTGCATCGGAGGAATGCGATCAGGCCTCTTCGATCTTGATGGTGTGACGCTTCACGGTTTCGGCCTTGGGCAGCATGAGCTCGAGGATGCCGTCCCGGAAGGTCGCCTTGGCCTTGGAGTCGTCCACCAGGCAGGGCAGGTGGACGGTGCGCAGGAAGTCTTCGCAGGAAATCTCCCTGCGGGTGTACTCCCCTTCCTCGGTTTCCTCCGCGCACGCCTTGCCGCGGATCGTGACGGCATCGTTCGTCGTGGTGACCTCGATGTCGTCCTTGCCGAAGCCCGGTACGGCGGCGCGAACCACGAGCTCACTCTCCCGATCGAGGATGTCGACCTGGGGTGTCACGCCGGTCCACAACGACCGCTCAAGGTGCAGTGGCCGCCAGGGCATCATGCGCTCCGCCCACTCCTCCATGCGCTCGAACAGCTCCAGCGGGCGCACCAACTCCGTCGGCCGGGTCTCGGCCATTCTCTTTACAGGAACCTGTGTTGCCATAAGTCACCTCCTTTTCCCAAGACTCGACGCCGGTGCCGAACTCCGCACCCGCGTTTTGCGCCTCGGACAACATTAACGATACTCCCGCCGAGTTCCCTGTCCTTGAGAAATGTCAATATCGGCAAGCGATCGAAAACCATTGTGCCCAATGAAGGAAATTTATCGTCCGCGGTCTACCGGGGAGCGTATCGGCGCGCATCGGATTTCCGAGGCCGGGCGCGGTCGATCTTCGTTTGACTCTTTCGCCGCATTCGGCGAGATTGTCGCATCGGTGGTGCGCAGGCCGCGGTTTCTCGTGCTCAAAATAGATAAAAAGACGGTATTGCTGTTGTTGTTGATCGCGACCGTGGTTGCAGGCGCCTCCTACCTGCTGTACGCCTCCGGTCTCATCGACCTGTTCCTGAGCAAGGAGCGGATGCTCAATTTCATTGAGCGTCACCGCACGTACGCGGTCTTTTTGTTCATCGGCCTGCAGGCCCTCCAGGTGCTGGCCGCGCCGATTCCGGGCGAGGTGACCGGGTTCGCCGGCGGGGTGTTGTTCGGCACGGTCTGGGGCGTGGTGTATTCCACCATCGGGCTCACGATCGGATCGTGGCTCGCGTTCATGTTGGCGCGGCTCCTCGGCCGCCCGCTGGTCGAGCGCCTCGTAAGCGGCGATACCATCCGTCGCTACGACTACGTGATGAAGCACAAGGGACTGTTCCTGGCGTTTCTTCTGTTCCTCATCCCCGGCTTCCCCAAGGACTATCTCTGCTACCTCCTCGGGCTCGGGCACATGAGCCAGCGCAACTTCCTCATCGTGTCCGTCCCCGGCCGGCTGCTCGGCACGGTGCTGCTTACGATGGGTGGCACGTACCTTCGGGACGAACGCTGGGGGGCGCTCTTCACCGTGGTCGGCCTGAGCCTTTTGATCGTCCTGATCGTCATGGTCTACCGCGAGCGGCTCGAGCGCCTGTTCAAGCGCATGCAGGCCCTGCAACGGCTCAAGGCCATGATCGCGCGGCGCAAGTTACGGGATCGCAGCTGACCTGCCTGTGCGAGGCACGCAGACAGGCAGCTCAGACGCTGCGCCGGATGCGAAAGCACTGGTGTATCCGCGGATCGCGCTCAAAGTCCTTCGGGATGCTCCGGCGCGTGATGTCCTCGATCTCGTGCCCCGCGAGCGCGTCGGCATCGAGCCTGAAGCGGCGGAGGTTGGTCGAGAAGATCAATACTCCACCGGGCTCGAGCAGCGCCGCCGCATCCTGAATCAGCGCCACGTGATCGCGCTGCACATCGAGCGTCTCCTCCATGCGCTTGGAGCGCGAGAACGTCGGCGGATCGAGAAAGATCAGCCCGTAGCGCCGCCGCCGTTCTTCCTTGAGCCACTGGAGCACATCGGCTTGGACGAGCTCGTGGCTCGCGCCGCGCAGGCCGTTCAACTCGAAATTGCGCTGCGCCCAGTCCAGATACGTGCGTGACATATCGACCGTCGTGGTGGACAAGGCGCCGCCGAGCGCGGCGTGCACCGTCGCCGTTCCGGTGTAGCCGAAGAGATTGAGGAAGCTTCTGCCCTTCGCCAGCTCTGCCAACATCGCGCGCGTGCTGCGGTGGTCGAGGAACAGCCCGGTGTCGAGATAGTCGGTGAAGTTCACGAGAAACCGGCACGGGCCTTCGCGCACCTCGTGGAACTCGCCGATCTGGCCGAGCTTCTCGTACTGGCCGCCGCCCTTCTGGCGGCGGCGCTGCTTGAAGAACATCTGCTCCTTCGGGATCTCGAGCACGAGCGGGATCACCGCGAGCGCGTGCTGCAGGCGCTGGCGCGCCTTGTCGGGGTCGATCGTGTCCGGCGCTTCGTATTCCTGTACGTGCACGTAACGCTTGTCCGAATCGTAAACGTCTATGGCGAGGTTGTACTCGTGCAGGTCGGCGTCGTACAGCCGATAGCAGGCGATCTCCTGGCGTCGGGCCCAGCGGCCGAAGTGCTGCAAGTCCTTGCGCAGCCGGTTGGCGAACATCTCGGCGCTCGAGCCCGGGCGGATCTCGAACGGTTTCGGCGTGCGGCTGCCGACGACGTGTTCCGGCGCGATCTCGAAGTGCAGCAGCCGGCACTCGATCGCGCCGTTCCAGAGCGTGTGCATGCGCCGCGCGCGCAGACCCATGAATTTTCCGAGCTCCGGATTGCCCGTGAACACCGCGGCGCGCCAGCCGGAGAAGCAGTTCGTGAGTTGCTTTCCCAGCTCGGCGTAGAGCGCCGGCAGCTCCGCGGCCTCGCCCAGGCGTTCGCCGTAGGGCGGGTTTACCACCACCAGCCCGGGGGTAACGTCTTCAGGCGCGCAGGCCGAAAGCGCGCGTCGTTCGACCACGATGTGGTTCGCAAGCCCCGCATAGGTAAGGTTATCGCGCGCCATGCGAACCGCGCGCGCGTCGTGGTCATAGCCGCGGATCGGCGGCAGGCGCTCGAGGCCCGCTTCGCGCCGGGTGCGCGCCTCGGCCAGTAGCCCGTCCCAAGCTCCGGCGTCGTGTTGCTTCCAGTTCAGGAAACCGAAGTAATCGCGCGTGAGGCCCGGGGCGATGTCGCCGGCGATGAAGGCGCCTTCGATCAAGAGCGTTCCCGAGCCGCACATGAGATCGAGAAGCGCGCCGCCCTGGCTCGCGATCGCGGGCCAGTTGGCGCGCAGCAGGATCGCGGCCGCGAGGTTTTCCTTCAGGGGCGCCTCCCCGGCCTGGGTGCGGTAGCCGCGCCGGTGCAGCGACTCGCCCGAGAGATCGAGGCTCACCATGGCCTCGTCGCGGTGGAGGTAGACATTCACGCGCAGGTCGGGCCGCTCGGTGTCGATCGATGGGCGCACGCCGGACTCGGCGCGTAACTGATCCACGATCGCATCCTTCACCTTGAGCGCGCCGAAATGCGAGTGGGTGATGCCGGTCGTCGAGCCGGTCAGGTCCACCGCGAGCGTGCCGTTGGGATCGAGGTGCTCGCGCCAGCGGATGCGCTGCACACCCTCATAGAGCGCCTCGGCCGAGGGCGCGGCGAAGCGTTCAAATGACAGCAGCACGCGGCTGGCGAGGCGCGACCACAGGCACGCGCGATAGCCGGTGGCGAGCGCGCCGGCGAATGCTACCCCGGCGCGCGTTTCTTTGACCTCTTCGGCGCCGAACGCGCGCAGCTCGTCGGCGAGCAGCGACTCGATTCCCTTGGGGCAGGTGGCGAAGAATTTGAGTGGAGAAGGCATGTAATCGGTGCGCGGCGAGTGGCGCGCATCTTACGTGTCCGGCCGTCCCGGGTAAATGCGTTCGCAGTTGTCAGGGCCGGGCGGCGCAGGCATGATCGCTCCCCCTGGAGGCGCTGCGGAGGCTGTGTGAAGAACCGGACTGAAATCTACGTGAGCACCGACATCGAGGCCGACGGCCCGATCCCCGGGCCGCACTCGATGCTGAGCTTCGCCTCGGTCGCCTACCGCGCCGACAAGACGCGGGTCGCGACCTACACGGCCAATCTGGAGCCGCTGCCGGGCGCGGCGCCGCACCCGAAGACGATGGAATGGTGGCGCCAGTTCCCGCAGGCCTGGGAGGCGAGCCGCAAGGACGCCCGCCCGCCCGAAGTCGTCATGCCCGAGTACCTCGCCTGGCTCCAGCAGCTTTCCGGCCGCCCGGTGTTTCTCGGCTGGCCGGCGTCGTGGGATTTCATGTGGATGTACTGGTATCTCGTGCGCTTCACCGGCGAGCGGCCGTTCCGCGAGAACGCGCTCGACATCCGCTCCTACGCCATGGGCATGCGCAAGAGCGAGTTCCGGCACACCAGCCGCACCTATTTACCCAAGCGCTGGTTCGACGCGGGTCTTACGCACACGCATGTCGCCCTCGACGACGCGCTCGAGCAGGGGGCGCTCTTCTGCAACATGCTGGCGGAGAACCTGAAGCCGCCCGGGTAAGGAATCTGCTCAACGATCTTGAACCGCCAAGGATGCCAAGAGCGCCAAGAACGGCTGGATTGGGGGCGGAAAGAAAAGGGAATCTCTAGAAATGGCTGAAAAGATGTCTTTCACCGCAGAGAACGCAGAGCACGCAGAGAAAAAAACAAAATGGACAGGATTAACCCTAAAAACGGCGATTGCATCCGCAGATTACGCAGATTTCCGCAGATTTTAAGAATGTGATCGACGCTCCTTCTCTCACCCTATGGGTGCGCCGGGCAGTCATTCGGACCAGTTGATTCATCTGCGCTAATCTGCGAAATCTGCGGACAACTGCTTTTTCTAGGTTAACAGGATTTACAGGATTAGGCGCAGCGGCGGGGAGGCAAAAAAAGCAAGACCTACCCCCATAGGCGGAGAAGGCAAATTGAAAGCCTGATCCCCTCTTTCACAAGAGACAATCACGGTGAGCAGTCACTCCAACCTAAAGCCCCTCTCCCCTCGTGGGAGAGGGGTGGGGGAGAGGGGGCGAAGCGCGCAATTACGGACATATCATTCTCTCCCCATCCTTCTCCCGCAGTGAGAAGAGACCCCTTGCACGCCTCGATGCGCACGATTTACCGCTCCGCTCAGTGAGCGCATTGTTCAGCTTCCACAAGGCCGCAACTTTCTCACGGCGTTCATAGTGGTGGCCGTGGCCGGTGTTTCCCATACAATAGCGCTCTCAAGCAGGCCCATCGCCCGCACAGCCAGGACGAAATCATGCCGGACCAGAAACCGCGTCGCATCGAGGCGTATCTCAACGAGGACTTTCTCGGCAGTCGTGACGCCCGTGCGCTGCGCATCCTGTCCGAGTACATCGAGCCGGAGAGCCGCCTCGCGCATTACCGCGTGGAGGACACGATCGTCTTCATGGGCTCGGCGCGCTTTGTCTCGCGCGAGCAGGCCGAGCAGGAGCTCAAGGCCGCCGAAAGCGCCGGAGGCGATCTCGCGCCCGCCCGGCTGCGGCTCGACATGGCGCGCTACTACGAGGCCGCGCGCGAGCTCGCCCGGCGGCTCACCGAATGGTCGAAGCAGTTGAGCAGCGAGGCGCGGCGCTTCGTCGTCTGCACCGGCGGCGGCCCGGGGATCATGGAGGCGGCCAACCGCGGGGCGTCCGAGGCGCGCGGCATGAACGTCGGGCTCACGATCTCGATCCCGGTCGAGGAGTTCGACAACCCGCACGTCACGCGCGAGCTGTCGTTTCATTTTCACTATTTCTTCATGCGCAAGTTCTGGTTCGCCTACCTCGCCAAGGCGGTGATCGTCTTCCCCGGCGGTTTCGGCACGCTCGACGAGCTGTTCGAGCTGTTGACGCTGCTCCAGACCCGCAAGATCCGCAAGCACCTGCCGGTCGTGCTGTTCGGCAGCGGTTACTGGGACGAGGTGATCGACTTCGACGCGCTGGTGCGCCACGGCACGATCAACGCGGAAGACCTCAAGCTCTTTCACCGCACCGACTCGGTGGACGACGCCTACGAGTTCGTTGTCGGCCAGTTGAGCCGGTACGCCGAGGCCGAGCGGGGCGCGATTCTGTAAGTTTCAGAAAGAAGACATTCACCGCAGAGAACGCGGAGCACGCAGAGAAAAAGTTAAATGGACAGGATTAACAGGATTTACAGGATTAAAGGCGGGGGCGGGTAGGCAAAAGGCAAGACCTGACACTATCGTCCCCTATCGTCCAGCGCGCTTAAGCTCATCGTGGTGTACCTCGATAAGTTGTCGGACTCATGGGTAACTATGATAGCGCATAACGTCTGAATTCACCGGACCGTTGCAGCAGAGCGAAGCGCCGCTTGCAACGGATCCAAAAGAGAGGGTAGCGTCCTCAATGGCGTCCTGACACCTTCCGTTGGAGGCAAAAGGCAAGACCTGACAACATTCCCCGCGAACCCACCCAATCTGCAGACCAGGCTTGCAGTAGTCCCAATATGGGACTATGCTTGGCGTACATGCGAGTGATCGCCTTGCGGTCCCTGAAGTCGTTCTGGGAACAGAACCCTTCCCACCTGGATGCTAAGGAACCCGCCCTGGCATGGTACCGGCATGCCCTCAGAGCGGACTGGGCGTCGCCAGCAGAATTGAAGCGCGACATCAGATCAGCCAGCATTCTCAAGGATGGACGCACCGTGTTCAACATTGCCGGCAACAAGTACCGGATCGTGGTCTGGATCAACTACAGCTACCGCGTGGTGTATATCCGATTCATCGGAACCCATGCCGAGTATGACCGGATCGACGCGCAAACCATCTGAGGAGTAGCGACTATGGTCGTCAAACCCATCAAGACCAAGGCTGATTATCAAGCGGTCCTCAAGGAAATTGAGACACTGATGGATGCCAAACCCCGTACGCCCCAGGGTGACCGGCTCGAGGTCCTGGTTACACTGGTGGAGGCTTACGAGGCCAAACACTATCCGCTCGACCTGCCTGACCCGGTCGAGGCGATCAAGTACGCGATGGAAAGCAAAGGGCTAACCGTGAAAGATCTCGAACCCATGATCGGCCGCACCAATCGCGTATATGAAATTCTCAACCGGAAGCGACCGCTGACGCTGAAGATGATCTGGGAACTGCATCGGAAACTCGGCATCCCAGCCGAATCCCTGGTCAGGCCATCGGGAAAAGCCCGTGCTGCATGAGTGGCTCCATAGACCAGACCACCGTGAGATCGCCGGGCACTTCGGTCTGCACGTTGCGGCGGTTGGCCGGATTATCCGAGCAGATGCTACAAGGCGAGAACTGAACTGGAGGAGGCGGAGCGCAGAGCACGCAGAGAAAAATAGAATGGACAGGATCGAGGGGTCAATGCGGAATGCGGAGTGCGGAAGGAAAATAGACAGGATTAACAGGATTTACAGGATTGAGCGCAGGGGCGGGAGGGCGATGGTAGACCCCGTGGCTGACCCTGTGACGTTCCCGCGCAGGCGCATCAAGTTCGCCCAACCCATTCAAGGCCCACGCGCCCTCGGCTTCGGCTGCCACTTCGGTCTTGGATAGTCTCGGGTGGAGTGTTGAGACGGGTCGCTCGGTCCGGGGTGAACGAGGGCGGGCGATATCGTATACTCAATGAGTCAGCGACATCCGGAGATGTCCTATGGACGAGCAGAAGCTTCTCGAACGCATTACGGTCAACCCGAAGATCTTCGGTGGGAAACCGATCATTCGCGGCCATCGGTCAGCCGTGGAGCATGTGCTGGGAATGCTTGCGGCGGGCGATACCCCTGAGACGATTCTTGAAGGCTATCCCTGGTTGGAGGCCGAAGATATCCAAGCCTGCCTCGCCTACGCCCATAAGCTCGTGGCCCATGAGCGGGTCGAGCCGCTGATTTTGAATACGGGTACGTGAGACTCCTGCTCGATTCCTGCGTGTGGGGCGGTGCACGCGCGGAGCTTGTTGCGGCCGGCCATGACGCGGTTTGGGTCGGAGATTGGCCGGAGGACCCCGGCGACGACCAGATTCTGGCTCACGCTCACCGGGAGGAGCCATGGGGTCAGGCTTGCATAATTGCATTATGGTATCCCTCCAACCTCTCCGCCAGCGCTTTGGATGTTCTGGCTTTGGCTCGAAGCTGCTCGACTCCTCGGCTCAGTGTGGCAACGTCCCGGCCGAAGCGTTTTCCAACTTCCGTCAGGCTCACCTGCCCGCTCTTTTGGGCTAACCAGCCGATCGCGCAGCGCGCCTCGGAGTTTAGGCGGTTGCGATCGGGGGCGGCAAGCTGCGCTTCGCTGACCCCGTAGTCGCGGCGCACCGTTCGGATCAGCTCATCGAGCGTGATCCGCTTTATGGGCGTGGCGGGTTTGTTTAGCACGCGCTGCGTGAAGCGGTCGCTGCCCAACAGGCGTCGATCATCGTCCCCGCCCCGGTGAAACTCCTCCCGGCGGCCAAGCCCTTGGCCTTCGCGCACAAAGGCTTCGTAGCGCTTGCGGCCGATTCCCAGGCGCGCGCCGAATTGGCCGAGCACCCACTCCGTTGTCAGCCAGGGTAAGGTCTCTTTGCCCAGGTAGGCGCGATGCCCGCTCCAGGGGTAGGCCTCGGGCCGGCGAACGAGCTTGGCGCGGACCGGATTTAGATGGAGGTAGCGCACCAGCTCCAGGAGGTAGGCGTCTTGATCCACCAGAATCGCCTGGTAGCGGCCTTGAAACAGGTGGCCGATTCGTTTTTGCTTGCGGTTCACCCAGCGCGTGTAGCGGAAGGCGAGATTCTGCATGATCTTCGCGAGCGGCTCCTCGTTAAGCTGCACCGCCAGATGCACGTGGTTGGTCATGAGGCAAAAGCCGTGGATGCGGTGCCCGTAGCGGGCGATGCCTTGTTGCAGGAGCGAATAAAAGCGATGGCGGTCCTTCTCATCGAAGAAGATGTCCTGCCCACCGTTGCCGCGCAGCATGACATGGTAGAGGCCGCCGCGGGCATGAAGACGGGGTTTGCGGGCCATGGTGGGTGCGATTGCGCGACAAGGGTGAGGTAACAGAGGATGCTATTTAATGACGTATAATGCAAATATGCAAGCCTGACCCCATTGGACCCCATTGTATGACCCCATTGTATGCAAGCCTGACCCCATTGTGACCCCATTGTCTGACCCCATTGTCAACCCGGGGCCGGGATCGTACCGGCCTTGGAAACGAAAAGCGCCGGGGACTTCACGCACCTTCCAGTACTCGTTGTTGCCGCTGACATGCTTCCTCAGCGAAACCTCAGGGTCAGATCACAGTTACCGCTAATTTGGCAATAACCGCGATCTGGCCCGAATGGTACTTACTTAAGCAAAATGTAGGGTGGGTTAGCGTTTTTTGCGTACCCACCAGGCGTTGCGCAGCAACACAACGCCTTTTCAATGAGTGCCTGGCGGCACAGCCGGTGGGTTACGGCACAAACTACGTGCCTAACCCACCCTACATTGAATATGTAACCGCTTAAGTAAGTGCCATTCCGATCTGGCCCCGGTTTTGTTCCGGGTGATCTATCTTGCTACCCTGCCGGAATCGGTCTATGTGCTGCATGCCTTCCAGAAAAAGACCCAGGCAACGTCGAAGACCGATCTGGATTTGGCACGCAGCAGATTGAAAGAGTTGATGAGGAGCTGCACATGAAACGGCAAACATTTACGTCCGTATGGGACGCCATCGAAGATACCGCCGAATCGGCGGCCAACATGCGCGTGCGCGCGGAGCTGATGGTCGAGATCGAGCGCTACGTCCGTGGCAAGGAACTGTCTCAGGCCGACGCGGCAAAGAAGCTCGGCGTGACCCAGCCCCGCCTTAACGATCTGTTGCGTGGCAAGATCGACAAGTTCAGTCTCGACGCCCTCGTGAATATGTTGGGGCGCGTCGGCAAACAAGTTTCGGTCCGTGTTGGCAAGGCGGCGTAACGGCGCTGCTCTTCCGCCCTCTGCTTTGCTCTCGGGCGCCTGTGCCCGAGGGGGCCACACTTCAATGGGCGGACAAGAAGATCGCCCGGACGATGGGGAACAAACCTAGAGAGAGCGATTATCCGCAGATTACGCAGATTGACGCAGATTAAAACGTCGGCATTTATGGACTATGCCCTCATCCTGACCTTCTCCCGGAGGGAGAAGGGAGAAGGCTTTTTGTGCCCTGCCGTTCATTCGCCTCCGTGGCGTTGATGCGCTCTCGGCCGTCGTAGAGGTCAAAGCGTCTTGAGCCCCCTCGCGTTTACCTTGGTGAATCAAATCTGCGTAAATCTGTGAAATCTGCGGATTTATCACTCGAGGTCCTTGTAATGCGCGAAGAAGTGCGCGATCTGCGCGAGCGGCCGCCGCGGACACGATCTACTTCAGGTTCTGATCCCAGCTCTTGCTGCCGTCAGGATCGTACCAGCCTTGGAAACGAAGGGCGCCGGGTACTTCACGCACCTTCCAGTACCCGTTATTGCTGCTGACATACTTCCGTAGCGATTCGAGGATCCGGCCGTAGTCCTTGCGGTCTTGTTCGCTGAGCGTTGCGTCGGAGGCCCGGGCGTTCAGGAACTGAATGGTCGCATCCCGGAGCAGCGCCAGATCGCCCTGAGGCCACTGCACCGGCACCAGGTCGTTCTCGGCGATCTTGTCGCCGTCGTTGGCCGTCAGAATCTGCTTCAGCTTGGGGCCTTGTTGCCGTAAGTTTTCGCCATACGACGACACGACGTGGTCGCGGGCGACGGTCAGGACGAGCGTCTGCTGGGCCGGGCTCAGCTTGTTCCAGACGTTCTTATTAATGATCATGTAGGTGATCAGGAACTGCTGGTGCCAGCCGGGGAAGTGCAGGTAGCGGGTCCCCACCGTGCCGGGGTTGCCCTCGGGAAGCCCGAAAAGCTGGGAGACGTCGTCGAGGGGCGTGGCGAATTCGTACGCGTGAAGCTGGCCGTCGGCCACGGCCTTGACCAGAGACCCGCCCCCGGCGATGGCGGTGATGAACTTGATGTTCTTTTTCGGGATCGCGCCGCCCGCTACCAGGTTGTCGCAGGCGCGATCGAGGACGTGCTGGGCCGGCGGGAGATAGCGGAACGTCCAGTTCTGCTGACACAACCCGGCCAGGCCGATGCCGGCCGTCGATCCGGTGTTGCCGACCGGCAGCATGAAGTAGCCGGAGCCCTGCTGGGGGCTTCCGACAATGGGAAACGCCACGATGTTCTTGCCGCTCTTACCCAGCAGTTGCTGGAGCTGGTCGAGGCCGCTCGCCGCGCCGTCGTCGATCGACTTCCCATAGAGAAAGCCCAGGAACTCATCGAACTCGGGGCCGAAGGGCACGCCCGAGTTGTAAATGAACCCCCATGCCGGGTTGAGGTCCGACCCCGAGATATAGGCGGCATCGAAACCTTTTCCTCCGACCAACGCTCCCCCGGCTTCGACGGCGGCCACGATATCTTTGAACTCTTTGGGAATCGCCGGGGTCGGCTTGTGCTTGGCGAACTTGACCTCTCCGGCCTTGCCGAGAGCGGTGGTCGAAACGCTCTGCAGCTTGGCGGCGTATTCATCCGCGGGCGGGCCGATGGCCGCCGAGCCGCTGAAACTGCGAAAAGAAATCTCGAGCGCCGAAGCGGATTGCGCCGCTAACGAAGTCGCGCAAACAAACGCCGCAACAGCGAAACGCGACAGGCGTTTTGTATAAGATACCCTGCGTCCGTTTCCTTCACGAACTGCGTAACTTCTGCCCAAAACCGAAGTAGCCATTTTGACCTCCTTTCACTTGCGTGATCAGCGCCTGACACTGCGGCGGTTACGGGGGGTTATGGAGATTGAGCTCACAGCTTAACAACCCGTCGTCACCAGTTCGGCACTGTGCGTCCCGGCGCACCAGCAGTTCGATCATCGGTTTATTGGATGGGAGCATGTACCCCCCAGTGTGCGGACACGATCTTCGTCAGATACGTCCGCTGCGCCGGCGAAAGCTTGTTGATGGGCGAGAAAAATCGAAGATGCCGCGAGCGCGCCGATAGCTGGTCGAATCCTCGGGCGATGCACGTTTTGTCGCACGGGTTCACAAAGCGAAGCAGGACGGTGCTTCCGTCCTTGAGAGTGGCTGTTGCTTCCTGCTCGAGCGTCATTGGACACCGCCAGGCTCAACTGAGCCCTCTGTCGAGGGCGCGAGGGATAGCGACTGTAACCGGCCTCCCCCAGCTCGACACCGGCAACGAAGCCAACGTCGACGATCTGCTCCATCTGAAGCGAGCTGGGAGATCTGCGGACCAGATTACTCCCGTGGGGATCGATTGGCAAAGAACAGCGTTTTCGCGGGGCGCCATGTCAAGACTCCCGACCCTTTTATCCTCTACGCAGGAGGGGGAGTCTGACGCCCGCGTCAAGCGTCTCCGTAAAGATCAATAATCCTGTAAATCCTGTCCATTTTCATTTCGCACTCCGCACTCCGCATTCCGCGCTCAGCATTGATCCTGTTAATCCTGTCCATTCAAGTCTTTCTCTGCGTGCTCTGCGCTCTCTGCGGTGAAGATTATGCTTCCGGCGTCAGAAGTACGGCTTTTCCTTGGCGCTCTGGTAGCGCTCAATCCCCGCGAGGATCTCGGCCCTGGCCGCGTCCGCGTCGTCCCAGCCCTCGACCTTCACCCACTTGTTGGGCTCGAGGTCCTTGTAGTGCTCGAAGAAATGCGCGATCTGCGCGAGCAGCATGGGCGGCACGTCCTGCGGGCGCCGTACCTCGCTATATAAGGTGCAGAGTTTGTCGATCGGCACCGCGAGCAGCTTCGCGTCCGGGCCGGCCTCGTCGGCCATCTTGAGCATCCCCACGGGGCGGCAGCGGATGACCGAACCGCTGATGAGCGGCACCGGCGTGACCACCAGCACATCCAGCGGATCGCCGTCCTCGGAGAGCGTGTGCGGGAGGTAGCCGTAGTTGCAGGGGTAGTGCATGGCGGTGTTCATGAAGCGATCCACGAACATCGCGCCGGTGGCCTTGTCGACCTCGTACTTGACGGGGTCGCTGTGGGCGGGGATTTCGATGACGACGTTGACGTCGTTGGGGATGTCGTATCCGGTGGTGACTCGGTCCAGATTCATGGGGGGGGGTCCTGGGAAAAAGGCGCGCATTGTACTGACTCCGCAGGAAATTTCCACGTCCTCCGGCCGTTGCCGGCGGCCTTCGTTTCCCGCCAACCGGTCGCCCCGCCGGGCGATGACGCCGGAATGGTCTAGAATTCCTTAAGAGAGGTGCAAGTTCGTCTGGTTCTGCGGCCGGTCCGCAGGCAGCCCGGGTTGGCTGCCCTTCCGTACATAAGGATATCACCAGCATCGGGGCCCAGTGTCCGCCGCCACGGCCAGGTGGCGGGGTTGCCGCATGCGGCGTGTTCGGCGGCGACGCAGCTTTTCCCTTGCGGGGTATCAGTGCATGTTTCACCTGACGCGTACTTACTCGATCGCCAGCCTGCTCGGCATTGCCATTGTCGCCTTCGTGTTGAGCGTGTTTTACCGTGAGTTTGCCGTCGCCGCGCTCATCGAGCAGGAAACCCAGGCCAACGTCGCCCTCACGCGCGCGCTCGCGAATACGCTGTGGCCGAAGTACGCGGCATTCGTCCGCCGCGCCGGCGCCATCCCCGCGGCGCAACTGCCGCGGCGGCCCGAGATCGCGCAGTTGAACGAAGACGTGCGGCGCAAGATCGCGGGCCTGCACGTTGTGAAGATCAAGCTCTATAACCTCGACGGCCTGACGGTCTATTCCTCGGAGGCGTCCCAGATCGGCGCGAACAACGCCGCCAACACCGGCTTTCAGACGGCGAAGGCGGGCGGGGTCGAGAGCGAGCTTGTGTTCCGCGACCGCTTCTCCCTCTTCGAGCAGGTGATCGAGAACCGCGACCTGCTGTCGTCCTACATCCCGATCCGGCGCCGCACGGACGATCCGGTCGAGGGCGTGTTCGAGGTTTACTCCGATGTCACGCCGCTGGTGGCGGAAATCCGCCGGATCGAATACAAGGTGGTGGGCGTCGTGACGGCGCTGTCGTCGTTGCTGTACGTGTTCCTGTTTGGGATCGTGCGGCGCGCCGACCGCATCATCCGCCGGCACGAGGACGAGGAGCGCCAGGAGCAGCAGCAGCGCATCCGCCACCTGGCCTACCACGATCCGCTGACCGGTCTCGCGAACCGCGCGCTGTTCCGGGACCGCCTGCAGCACGCCGTCCGGTTGGCGGTGCGTGACCATCAGGCGATCGGCCTGATGTTCATCGACCTCGACCGCTTCAAGGTCATCAACGACAGCCTGGGATACGAGAGCGGGGACAGCGTGCTGGTCGAGGCGGCGGCCCGCATCCGCGCCGGGGTGCGCGAGGCCGATACGGTTTGCCGCTTGGGCGGGGACGAGTTCACCGTGATTCTCGAGCGCCTCGCGTCGCCCGAGGAGGCGGCGCGCGCGGCCGATCGGATTATCCGGCACTTCGCCGAGCCGATGCGGGTTGCCGGCCGCGAGGTGTTCGTCTCGCCGAGCATCGGCATCGCGATCTACCCGGGGGCGACCCAGTCGGTGGAGCGTCTGCTCAAGGACGCCGACGCGGCGATGCGGCGCGCCAAGACGATGGGGCGCAACCGTTACGTGTTCTTTTCCGAGGAGCTCAACGCCCGCGCGCAGCAGAACCTGGAGTACGAGACCGCGCTGCACCGGGCGTTGCAGCAACAGGAGTTCCGGCTCTATTACCAGCCGCGGGTCGACACCGCCGGCGGCGCGGTGCTCGGGATGGAGGCGCTGCTGCGCTGGCACCGGCCGGGGCGCGCGCCGATACTGCCGGGGGAGTTCATCGCGCTGCTCGAGGACACGGGGCTGGTGATCCCCGTGGGGGAGTGGGTCGTCGGTGAGGCCTGCCGCCAATGCCGGCGCTGGCACGAGGCGGGTTACCGCGACCTGCGGGTGTCGGTCAACATTTCGCTGCGCCAGTTCCGCGCCGAATCCCTGCTCGCCTGTGTCGAGCGCGCGCTGCGCGAGAGCGGCCTGCCGGCCGCCTGCCTCGAGCTCGAGCTGACCGAGACCGTGCTGGCGGAGGACGTGGACCAGGCGATCGAACAGTTGCGGGCGCTCAAACAGATCGGGGTGCAGGTGTCGATCGACGACTTCGGCATGGGCTATTCGTCGTTGAGCTACCTGCGGCAGTTCCCGATCGACCGCCTCAAGATCGATCGCACCTTCGTGACGAATGTGACGACGAACAAGGATGACGCCGCCATCGCGACCGCCATCGCCGCGCTGGCGCGCAGCCTGGGTCTCGGCGTCGTCGCGGAGGGCGTCGAGACGCCGGAGCAGGCCCGGTTCCTGCAAGCGATCGGCTGCGACGTGATGCAGGGCCTCCTCTTCGGGCGGCCGGCCCCGGTGGAGCACTGCGAGGCCTTGCTGACGATGGATGTGCGCCGAACGGCGGGTTCCGGGCGGGTGTCGCGGGCGCGTTGAGCCCTGCTTTACGCCCGCGCCCGGAGTGGCCTATCCTCTTTGGCTCCTGGCCGTGTGCGTATCCCGCATGAACCCAAAAAAGCAGTTGTCCGCAGATTACGCAGATTGCGCAGATAAAACAGAAGGGAACCTATAATAATACCTGAAAAGATGTTTTCACCGCAGAGAACGCAGAGAACGCAGAGCACGCAGAGAACATTTATTTCTGTTTCAGTAGCTCCGTGCCTCTGCGGCGCCGCGATGGGCCGGATGGAGAGTGAATAACGGGAATTCTTAGAGATTCCCAGAATCCAAAACCGCTTGCGCGCTCACCTGAACGGTGGCAAGGAGCGCGGGGGTAATGCTTTGAAATCTGTAAAAATCTGCGTAATCTGCGGATCAATCGCGGTTCTTTAGGATGAACAGACTTCGACCGTTCGTTGGGCTGTGGCTGATCCTCGTCGGGCTCGTGGTGCCTGCATGGGTTGCGGCCGAAGATGCTGTGCCGCCGGCGGGTGCTCCGCCCGCCATCAACCGCCAGTACGAAAATCCCGACTACGAGCAATGGGTGCAGGCCTTCGAGCGGCCGGGGCGGGAGGTGTACGACCGGCGCCGGGAGATCGTCGCCGCGAGCGGCGTGAAGCCGGGCATGGCGCTGGCCGACATCGGCGCGGGCACCGGGCTCTTTACGCGGCTGTTCGCGCGCGAGGTGGGTCCGCAGGGCAAGGTGTACGCCGTAGACATCTCCCAGGTCTTCATCGACAACATCCGGCGCACGAGCCGCGAACAAGGATTGGCGAACGTCGAAGGCGTCGTAAGCACGCAGACCGCCACGCGGCTCGCGCCCGGCGCGATCGACCTCGCCTTTGTCTGCGACGCGTATCACCACTTCGAAAATCCGCAAGCGATGCTGCGCTCCCTCCACCGGGCGCTCCGGTCCGGCGGCGCGCTCGTCGTCATCGACTTCCAGCGCATCCATGGCCACAGCTCCGCCTGGGTCATGGGGCATGTGCGCGCGGGGAAGGAGCCGGCGATCCGCGAGATCGAGGCCGAAGGGTTCAAGCTGGTCGACGACAGCCCCCTGCTGCGCGAGAATTTCTTCTTGCGCTTTCAGCGGAGCGAACGCCGCTGAGGAACCTCCGAAACATGAGTTTTGACCACAGAGGACACAGAGATCACAGAGATAATCCGGTAGTTACTCTTGCCTTTTCTCTGTGCCCTCTGCGCTCTCTGTGGTGAATAATCAATAAATCAGACCTTCCCTAAAGATGACTGGGCTCAACGGAAAAGTAGCGGTGATCTCCGGCGGCTCTCGCGGGATCGGGTTCGCGACGGCCGAGGCCTTTCTCGCGCGCGGCGCGCTCGTCGCCGTCTGCGCGCACGATCCCGAGCGGTTGCGCGCGGCCGAGGCGCGGTTACGCGCGCAAGGCGAGGTCATGGCCGTGGCGGTGGATGTGCGTGACGCCGGGCAGGTGCGGGATTTTGTGCGTGCGGTCGAGGCGCGCTTCGGGCGTATTGATGTGCTCGTGAACAACGCCGGCGTCGTGAGCGTCGGCGAGTTCGCCGAAGAGGACTACGCGAGCATGGACGCCGTGGTCGACGTGAATGTGAAGGGCGTGCTGTATCTCACGCGCGTCGCGCTCCCCGGGATGCTGCGCCGCGGCGAGGGCGTCATCGTCAATGTCTCCTCGGGCGCCGGGCTCAGCGGCTACCCGGATCTGGTGAGCTACTGCGCCTCGAAGTTCGCCGTCGTCGGCTTCACCGAGAGTCTCGATAAGGAAACCCGCGACCGGGGCGTGCGCGTCTACGCCGTCTGCCCCGGCGCGGTGGCGACCGACATGCAGATGCAGTATTCCGGCCGCAAGATCGGAATCCCGCCGGAGCAGGTGGCGGAGCGCATTGTGCGCCTCGCCGCCGAGCAGCCAAGCTCGAAGACCGGGCGGTGCGTGGTGATTCCGTGAGCTACAAAGAACGCAGAGGAAAAATAAAATGGACAGGATTTACAGGATTAACAGGATTAGAGAGGAGGCAAAAAGCGGTTTGGATTGGTTTTGATTGGAATCCTGTAAATCCTGTTATTGACCCGGCACGATTGTTCTTGAACGAAGGCAGCGGGCGATGGGCATTTGACGGCCTTGGCGGGGACACGGATGTGCCGGGTCAATAACGAAAATCATTATGAATTTCGATTATTGAGGCGGCGGGACCGCATCCATCCAGGGCCGGGGCAGAATCAGGCCGCCGCGCACGTTCAAGTCGATTCATGCCGCCTCAATAATCCTGTCTATTTTTTCGTGTTTTTCTACAGCTCGTGCTCCAGAATCTCGCAGTTTCCGAATGCTAAGACCTGCATCTCCTCATCCGTAAGATTGCGGAAGCGGGCGGCGAATACGCGCATCGTCTCCTCGTGGGCGATGACGAGCACCGACCGGTCGGGTTGGGTCCGCAGCCAGTCGAGAAACCCGAGCACGCGCGCCTTGTGATCGAGCAGCGACTCGCCGCCGTTGACGCGCGCGTGCAGCGGATCGTGCGCGATCGCGGCCTGGTACTCGCGCACCGGACGGTTGTTGAAGCCGGAGCGGATGTCGTTGATGCCGGGATGAACCACCACGGGCGCGTTGTGATAACGATTCACGATCGTCGCGGTCTCCCGCGTGCGGGGAAGTTCCGAGACGATAATGCGGTCGAGCCGCGTGTTCCGGAGTTGCTCGGCGGCCTTGCCGGCCTGCGACTGGCCGAGCTCCGTGAGCGCGACCGGGTCTTCGGGGTTGTCGTTGCACAGTCCGAGGACGTTGTAGTTCGTCTGGCCGTGGCGCATGAAATAGACTTTCATAAATCAGCTATCAGCTATCAGCTATCAGCGATCAGTGGACCCCCATCACCCATCATATCCGGCGGCGTTGACGGTCACGGCGTGTCCGGTGGCGAGGCGCCGAGGGTAATGCGGCCCCGGTACGGGGCACTCATCTGGGAGCGGATTCGTCGGCGGGCGGCGCGAGCTTGTAGAAGCGCCGGTTAAGATACTGCACGACGTCCTCGACCTCCTCGGCCGCCCAGCCGAGCCGGAGCTCGCCCGACCAGCGCAGCACCCAGCCTCTCAGCTCCGCGACGGTCTTCGCGCGCCGGTTGTTGCGGATGTGGAGGCTGCTCTGGTGGCAGCCCTGGCAGTGGTTTTCGTAGAGCAATTGGCCGCGGGGCAGTTCGATGACCGGCTTCGGTTTCTGCCCGGGCGGGGCGGGTTCGGTCAGCGCGGGTTCGGACGCCGCCGGCGGGCGCGCGTCCGGCAGCGCGGCCTGAGCCGGCGGCAGCGCGGCGGCGAGCAGGGCCACCACCGCGATCGCGGTGCGGGGGAGGCGGATTCCGTGGGCTTCCCGTTGCATGTTTTCATTATGACACGCGGCCGCGACCGACGCCGCCCTCGTTGACGCTGCCCGCGGCCGTCCTTACGATTGCGGGTTTTCCGAGGCCGTTAGGGGATCTCTGAAAAAGTACCGATTCGTCGTTCCAGCGAAAGCCGGAATCCAGAGAATTCATAAACTTCCTGGACCCTGGCATTCGCCAGGGCGACTTGTTGAGAGCTTGCTTAGCAAGGCTATTTGCTCTGAGCGACAAAACCGGGAGCATCCGCGATGGTTGACACACTATACGAATCCAGCCTCAAGAGTCTCAAGCTCCGCCACCGCGGCAAGGTGCGCGACATCTACGATATCGACGACCAGCACATGCTCATCGTCACCACCGACCGGCTCTCGGCCTTCGATGTGGTGCTGCCCGACCCCATCCCCGGCAAGGGCGCGCTGCTCACCGCGATGTCCAATTTCTGGTTCAACCGCACACGCCGCCTTATTCCGAATCAACTGTCCGACATGCCGCTGGAAAAAGCGTTGCGGGACCCGGCGGAGCGCAAGCCGGTCGAAGGCCGCGCGGCAGTCGTGCGCAAGCTCAAGGCGTTGCCGGTCGAGGCCATCGTGCGCGGTTATCTCGCCGGGAGCGGCTGGAAGGAGTATCAAAAGAGCGGTACGGTCTGCGGCGTCACGCTGCCCGCGGGCCTGAAAGAAGCCGACAAATTGCCCGAGCCGATCTTCACGCCCTCGACCAAGGCGGCCGTCGGCCAACACGACGAAAACATCAGCTTCGAGAAGGCCGTGGAAATCCTGGGCAAGGACGTTGCCGAGCGGGTCAAGAACGCGAGCCTCGCCATATATAAGGAATGCGCGCAGTACGCCCTGACGCACGGAATCATCATCGCCGACACCAAGTTCGAGTTCGGCCTGGATGAAAAGGGCACGCTCACGCTGATCGATGAAGTGCTCACGCCCGACTCCTCGCGCTTCTGGCCGGCGGATCGGTACCAGCCCGGCGCCAACCCGCCGAGCTTCGACAAACAGTACGTGCGCGATTATCTGGAATCCATCGGCTGGAACAAGAAACCGCCCGCGCCCAAACTGCCGCCGGAAGTGATCGTTAAGACGGCGGAGAAGTACCGCGAGGCGCTCACGCGCCTGACGGGCGGCGAGACTGCGGCGCGCGCGGTTCGGTAGCATACGGCGGAATGCGCTGCGCCATTCCGCCCTGCGCGACTTGGGCGTGGGCGCCGGTATATCCGAGATCCAACCTCGTAGGTTGGGGTGAATGTAATGAACCCCAACAAGCAAGCGTACGGCTCGATGTTGGGCTTCGCTGTCGCTCAGCCCAACCTACATTGAATGATTTTTTTGCGCCACCGCCTCGGCGACTTTCGTTCCGCCCATGGCGGCGGAGATGATGCCGCGGCAGACTTACCAAATAGACAGCTTGTGGTGGGCGCGTATCGTTCTGTCTTTGGTGATCAGCGGAATATCCATCGCCGACGATTCCGCGGCGATCAGGCGGTCGAAGACATCCCGCGTCCAGCCTATCCCCATCGCCTCGTGAACAATCCGCTCAAGACCAACGTCGGACAGCCGCAAACCGATCTGGGTTGAGAGGCGCCGGATGATTTCGGACGGCTTTACGCGGAGGCGGCCGATCTCATGGAGAAATTGCAGTTCGAGCTCGACCATCCGCGAGATGGCGAGGTCGTTATCCTCGATGGCCTCGACCGCGGCCTTGCTCAGGCGGTCGGTGAGTGCGTCGTAAAGCCAGACGACGACGTGCGTGTCGAGATAGACTAGAGATTCCTTCCTTTTCGCCATTTTCCTGCCTTGAGTTCCACCAGGTCTTCGGGGTTGCCGACAGTGGCTTTGTGCGGTGTGAGGCGCGCCAGCTTGCTGGTTTTAGCCACGGGCACGATGCGCAGCTTATGTCCACGCCGGCTGATCTCGACCGGGACACCGGTCTTGATGATGCGGTCAACCACCTTGAACAGTTGTTGACGCAGGGCGGTGAGGGAAATCTGGCTCATTACGGCTACTCCACGCAGGATACGTACATATTAGAGAACCCACGTGTACCTGTCTATGGGGATACAGCATGCTACGTGAACTCCGCTTTCCGGCGCCCTGTCGAACGCGGCAGCTACCCGGCGGACCGGGGCGGTGCGGGTGTTGATGACATGGCCACGGGCGAACGCCGGGACTAAGCATACGGCGGAATGCGCTGCGCCATTCCGCCCTGCGCGACTTGGGCGTGGGCGCCGGTACTTCCCGGGAGATCGAAGCGCAATACCGCGTCAAAAACCCGTCGGCGACCGATTGTCGCCGCGGCGCCGCCGCGCTCGGGAAAATTTCATGACGCGCGCGCGAAGGGCCGCGCCGTTTTTCGCAACGGTCGCTTGACCGGGCTGCGCGCAATGCTACTTTTCTATAGACGTGCATCGCAGTCTCCAACGTCAGCTCACGGAGTGGTCAGGGATGCGCGGAACGCAACCGATCTGAAATCAAGGAGGGCCTATGGCGAAGTCAGGGAATTTCAGGAAACACCATCAGGATTTGCAGGAGTTGGCGGGCCAAATCATGCAGCGGTTGAATCCCACGCAACTCAAAATCGACAGCGGCATGTTGCGCGAGCTGCACAACCTGTTGGCGATGCTCACGGGGAAATTATCCGTCCATCTGTCCATCGAGGACATGGTCCTGTATCCGCGCCTGCTGCGTGACAGCGACCGCCACGTTAAGGATGTGGCGCAGAAGTACCATGATGAAGTGGGCGGTCTCGCCAAGGTCTATGAGCAGTATCACCAGAAATGGTCCATCCCCGAGGCGATCCGGGCCAATCCGGAGCAGTTCAGCGCCGAGACGAAGCGCCTGTTCGAGGCGCTGGAGAAGAGGATCGCCCGCGAGGAGACGGAGCTCTATCCGCTCTACGACCGGCTGCCGGGCGGACGCGGCGGCCAACCGATGCAATCGGCGGCCTGAGGCGGTAAAGCGGTTTCCCTTCTCAAGGGAACGTCTGGAAATGGAGATTCCTGTGCGGCCAGGGCGAGGCGGAACGAGACGAAGGCTCGGCCTGCCGGTATTGTGCGACAGCACGGAGACGGGTGGACCGTTGTCCCGCCGAGTGGGTTCGCCATGGATGGCGAACCCAGGGCGTTCGAGCGCGGCCGGAGCGCGAAGCGAAGCAAGGCATGCCCCGGACTTGCAAGCGGAGCCGGATGCGGAGCACAGCAAGCCGCGCCTTTTGCCTTGCGTCTCTAGAAATTGCCAGGAGGTCAATTTTTAGAGGCATCCTCAAGTTATCCATAAGATCATTCCGTTCCAGCCTCCGGCTGGAACAGTTTTTGCACCCCCTGTTGACAGGTGCGTGCCTGCCGCCGAGGCGACGGGTGTCGTGCGGTCGCGCAAGACGCAAAATCCTTCGACCCGCGAGGCATCGAGCGATGGGGCCGGTTACGCTTTTCATGCTGCTGTTGGTTCTCGCCGTGGCCGTCCTCCATTTCATCGCCCGTGGACGGCAGCGCCGTGACTCCGGACGGCTACGGGACCGCGGCGGCGATTCCGGCACGTCCTTTCACAGCGGCTCGAGCGGGGACTGCGGCTTGTCGGATACCCCCGGCGGTTGCCAGACCGGCGGCGATTCCGGCGCGAGTGGAGACTGCGGCGGTGGCGACGGTGGAGGAGGAGATTGATCCTAAAAACGGCGATTGCATCCGCAGATTACGCAGATTTCCGCAGATTTTAAGAATTGACTCTCCTTCTCTCACCATATGCATGCGCCAGGCAGCTATTCAAACCAAATGATTCATCATGATTTTGTTGGGTTCGCCGCTTGCGCGGCTTAACCCAACCTACATAGAAACCCGATTTTTAGAGGTTCCCTTGAGCGACAGGGGTGGCTGACGCCCACTGCCCCTGCACGAACCCTCATCCCGCTGGATCCCCTCAAGAAAGCGCGAACATCGCGGGAAACACCGCGAAACCCCCCCTGACGCACCCCCGCCGGCAAGGAACCCACAGTTTGCCCCTTGGGTTAAGTGACGGGCTATCCCTGTCTTTAAACCCCATTTTGTGGAATAATTTTTGCAGCATTTAGGGTAGCTCCCCTGAATCTCGGGAGCAGGAGACGGAGCTCCGGGCCCAAGCCTGGCGTTGCCGGGCCGGACCTCGGACCCGATCGAAACGGCTAATTAAACCGGGGGTGACATATGGCGAAATCAGATACTTTCAAGAAAACGCATCAGGATATAGGTGGGCTGGTGGGGCAAATCGTCCAGCGGCTGAATCCCGCACGACTGGAAAAGGACGCCGACACCTCGCGCGAGATAAGCCGGCTGCTGGCGAATCTGACGGGGACACTGAATTTTCACCTCACGATGGAGGACAAGCTGCTCTATCCCTATATGCTCGGCGTCCACGAAGACGGCGCGGCCGACATGGCGCAGCAGTATATGTCCGAGATGGGCGGCCTGGCGAAAGCCTACGAGCAGTTCACCAAGAAATGGTCGTCGCGCGAGGAGATCCGGACGCACGCCGAACAGTTCTGCAACGAGACGCGGAGCCTGTTCGATGCGATGGGAAAGAGAATCGAGCGCGAGGAAGCGGAACTCTACCCGCTGTACGACGGGCACTGATCGGGCGCGCTATTTTGTTGCGCGATCCGGCGCGCGAGGGCTTCGGCCGCTTTCATCCCGTCCACCGCGGCGGAAATGATGCCGCCGGCGAAGCCCGCGCCCTCGCCGGCGGGGTAAAGGCCCCTGGTGTTCGTGCTCTCATAGCTGTCTTCGCCGCGGGCGATGCGGATCGGCGATGAGGTGCGGGTCTCCACGCCCGTGAGCACGGCGTCGTGCAGGGCGAAGCCCTTGAGGGTCCTGTCGAACGCCGGCAGCGCCTCGCGGATGGCGGCGATGGCGTAGTCGGGCAGCGCCGCGCCCAGGTCCGTGAGCGTCACGCCCGGCGTATAAGAAGGAATCACCGAACCGAGCCTCGTGGACGGACGCCCCGCGAGAAAATCGCCCACCAGTTGCGCCGGCGCGTTGTAATTTCTCCCGCCCAGCTCGAACGCCTGCTCTTCAAGCTTTCGCTGCAGCGCGATGCCCGCGAGCGGGTGGTCGCTCCCGAAATCCGCCGGCGTGATGCCGACCACGATCCCGCTGTTCGCGTTGTGCTCGGCGCGCGAGTAGTGGCTCATGCCGTTGGTGACCACGCACCCTTCCTCCGAGGTTGCCGCCACCACCTCTCCGCCGGGGCACATGCAGAAACTGTAGACCGAGCGGCCGTTGCCGCAGCGGTGCACGAGCTTGTAGTCGGCGGCGCCGAGAACGGGATGTCCGGCGTGCGGCCCCAGGCGGCAGGCGTCGATGAGCGCCTGCGGATGCTCGATGCGAAAGCCGATGGAGAACGGCTTGGGCTCGATGCGCACGCCCCTGCCGTGGAGCATCTCGAAGGTGTCGCGCGCGCTGTGGCCGAGGGCGAGCATCACGTGCTCGGCCGCGATGAATTCGCCGCCCGCGAGCGTGACGCCCCGCACCCCGGCGTCTGCGATCGCGATATCTGTCACCCGGGCCTCGAAGCGGATCTCGCCGCCGTGTGCGACGATCTCGCGGCGCAGGTTCTCGACGACCTTCACGAGCCGCAGCGTCCCGATGTGGGGCTTGCTGAGGTAGAGGATCTCCGGCGGCGCGCCGCAGTCCACGAGGTCCTGAAGGATTCTGCGGATGTGATGCCCGCGGTCCTTGATGCCGGTGTGCAGTTTTCCATCCGAGAACGTGCCCGCGCCGCCTTCGCCGAATTGCACGTTCGATTCCGGGTTCAACCGGCGGCCGCGCCAGAAGCCCCATACGTCTTGCGTGCGCCCGCGCACGCTGCGCCCGCGCTCGAGGACGAGCGGCTTGAAACCCATGCGCGCCAGCGACAGCGCCGCGAACAACCCGCAGGGACCGGCGCCGATGACGACCGGACGGGCTTTCGGGTCCGCCGACGCCTGCACGGGGTAGCGGTAGGTCTCATCCGGCGCCCGGGCGATGTAACGGCTGCCCTCGAAGCGCTCGAGGAGTGTCGCTTCGTCCTGTACTTCGACATCGAGGGTGTAGACGAATACGATCTCGCTGCTCTTGCGCGCGTCGTAACCGCGCCGGCGCACGCGGTAGCCCCGGAGCTGCTCCGGCGGGATTCCGAGGGTGCTGAGGATGGCGGCCTCGAGCTCGGCTTCGGTGTGATCGAGGCGAAGCCGCGTTTCGGTGAGTCTCAGCATGGGGTTGGAGAAAATCGCGGGTGGCCGGACGGCAGGATCGGGCTGCGCTATTATGGCATATCGGTGCAGGAGAATCGGGCGACGCAGAATCTTTCTGGCGCCCGTCCCTGCCTGACAGAGTTGGTGAAAAACTCCCTCTCCCCACGGGAGAGGGCGGGGGTGAGGGTGTTCATGCTCTTCATCCTCTTCCTTCTCCCGGAGGGAGAAGGGACTATTCAGTAACGTGCTAAAGGCAACCGTCTTCGCCCCGAGGAATGTTTACTAGCATGAAGCTCCGGCCTCTGGTCCCGATCCTCGGGTTTTTTCTGCTCACGGCCTGCACCGACTCGCGGACGCCCGGCGCCGCCGAATCGCGCCGCGCCGATCCTCAAGAGGTGGCGCGCGGCGCGGTGCTCTACCAGAAGAACTGCGCGACCTGCCATGGCGCGAACGCCGAGGGTACGCCTGAGTGGTACAAGGCGGGCGCGGATGGCAGATTTCCGCCTCCGCCGCTCGACGGCTCCGGGCATGCCTGGCACCACCCGCGGGAGGCGCTCAAAAAGACCATCCGGGAAGGCACTGCCGGTCTCGGCGGCAACATGCCGGCCTGGAGGGGAAAACTCTCGGATCGGGACATCGAGGCGGTGATCCTGTGGTTCCAGTCGCTTTGGCCGGCGGAGCTGTACCGGAACTGGTCTCTGATGGACGACCAGGCGCGACGCGCGCCGACGTAACGCCGGCAGCCGCGGGTGCGATTTTCTTTGCCGGGGTGTCCGGGCTATCATACCCGCCCCTATGCAAGCCCCAGCCAAGGCGTTCATGGCCCGTGCCGCAGCGCTCATCGCTGTTGCGGCGCTGCTCGCCGCATGCAGCAAGGAGGAGCCGGCGGCGCCGGGCGCCGGCGGGCCGGGCGCGCAGCCGCCGCCGTCGATCGAGAGCATCGCGCGCGGAGCGGGTCTGTATCAGGAGCATTGCGCGCAGTGCCACGGACCCGAGGCGCAGGGTCATCCCGACTGGCGGAACCCGCAGGCCGTCGCGGCGCCGCCCCTGAACGGCACCGGCAACGACTGGAAGCGCAGCAAGCGCGAGCTCATGACCGTCATCAAAAACGGCGCCAAGCGCGGGGGCGAGCCCGTGATGCCGGCCTGGGGCGGGCGCCTGAGCGATCAGGACGTCGAGGACATCGTCACCTGGTTCCAGGCGCTCTGGCCCATGGATGTGTACGACCGCTGGCGCAAGGCCAACGCCGGACCCACGCCCAAGGGCTGAGCGTCGCTTCGGCCCCGCAAACACCGCGAAGAAAATGCAAATCGCCATCTGGATCGTCGTCGTCCTCCTGATCGCCGCGCTCATCAAATATCTGTTGGGCGATTCGGACAAAAAGTAGGCGGGCGTCGGCGGATATCGTCTCCCCCGGCCGCGCGGTTCCCTCCGCGTCTCGAGAACCGTCACCGCCGCACACCGCGCCGCTCACGGGAAATCACGCGGTAAGCGGCGGAATAACTTTGATGTGCGTCAAAGAACCCCGGGGCCGCTCGATTATGCTTGATTCGGGTTTGGATCTTGTTTTCGCTTGCGGCGAGGCAAGCGGGTTTTCCTTCCACATCGGTTACGGAGGCGAGCATGCGCAAATTTTCTACAACCACGTTTCTAGCCGGAGCCGCCTTGTTCGTGGCGGCGTTGTCTTCGGCGTTCGCACAGCCGCCCCGCGGCGAGGGCGCGCCCGCGGATCGTCCTCCGGGTTCGGGCGCAGGCGGCCCCGGGATGATGGGTCCCGGTGGAGGCATGATGGGCGGCGGGATGGGGATGGGTCCCGGGATGATGGGCGGCATGGGCCCCGGAATGGGAATGATGGGTATGGGCGGCATGATGGGTCCGGGCATGGCCATGCTCTGGGCGCTGGATCTCGATGACGCGCAGCGCGCCAAGATCACGAAGATTCAGGAGGAGAACCGCAAGAAGGACTGGGAGCTGCTCGGCAAGATTCAGGACGAGCAGGCGAAGCTGCGCGAGTTGTACACCGCCACGGACACGCCCGACCCGAAGAAGGTCGGAGCGATCTACGGCGCGATCGGCAAGCTCCAGCAGCAGCTGGCCGAATCGAACGCCGAGACCTGGAACCGCATCCACGAGGTGCTCACCAAGGAGCAACGCGAGCAGCTCAAGCAGCGGCAACGCGGCGCACGGGCGCCGGGCGCAGGCGGGGGTCCGATGATGCGCGGGCCGGCGCCGGCGCGCTGAGGCGCGTGCTCAAGAGGCGCAGAGCAAGGCCTTTTCAGGTGAACAAAGGCCAAACCACAGATGAACACAGAGAAGAGAGACAAGAGATAAAGCAACGGCGAAACCGCAGATGAACGCAGATAAACGCGGATATACAATGTGCTGCCGATATTCGCCAGCCCACCGAAAGGGTGAATGGCTTCAGTGCATCAACGGCACGATTCATTTGCGTTAATCTGCGTTCATCTGCGGTTCCAATAAAGTTTTAATCTATGTTTATCTGTGCATCTGTGGTTCCAACCAGAAAAATCAGAGGGACTTATTATGAACCGTGATTCGAGCAGAAATTCTTCAGGGCTGGTCATGACCGCGTTGTTCGCCGGTCTGGCGGGCGGCGCGGCCGAGATTCTGTGGGCGGGCGCTTACGCCGCAGCCACACCGTTGGCCGTCGCGGACGTGGGGCGCGAGATTACGGTGAGCCTGTGGCCGGCGCTCGCCGCGCACGCGGCCGCGCCGTGGTTCGGCGCGGCGCTGCATCTTGCGCTTTCATTCGTGCTCGCGGGGGCGTTCGTGTGGGCCGTGCGGCGGCCGCTGGCGCGCGCGGGCGCCGCGGCGGTGTGGGCGACGTCGCTCGCTGTTCTCGCGGCGGTGTGGGCGCTGAATTTCCTGGTCCTGCTGCCCGTGCTGAATCCGGCGTTTGTCGATCTGATGCCGTATCCGGCGACGCTCGTCTCCAAGCTCCTTTTCGGCGCGGCGATGGCCGCTGTGCTCGTAGCACGCGGGAACGCGGTCACCGCGCGTTCGGGAACATCCGAATATAACGGAACGCTGATCGGCAGTGCGATCCGGGCGCGACGCGCGTGAAGGCGCTCACGGCGGCAGGCTGTCCCGCGACGGGAATCGGCGGCTGATCCGGCCAGACCTTGACGCGCGTCGAAGCAAAAAGTAAGGTGAAACGCGCGGACATGTACGGACATGTAAACCTGGAAAAAGCAGTTATCCGCAGATTTCGCAGATTATTGCGGCGGCACGAATCTATCTGAACATGCCCGAGGTACTGTCTCCGCGCCGGCTCCGGATCGAAGCCTCCATGCCGCCGCAATAAT
>MFSU01000077.1 GCA_001785115.1 Candidatus Muproteobacteria bacterium RBG_16_65_34 | reverse complement strand
CCGCCACGATCTCGCCGATACGGCGCTGCGGCACACCGACCTCTTTGGCCAACCGGTATTGCGAGAGCTCCATCGGTTTGAGGAACTCTTCGAACAACATTTCGCCCGGTGAACCCGGGGCCAGTTTGGTTCTCTTGGTCACGGCGAACCTCGCTCGATCGAAACGTGACGAATTTCGTTTGCCTCCCCTAAACCCAATCGACCCCAGCCGAATATAAATCTGTCACCTTTCCCACAATCGACCCCAGCCGAATATAAATCTCACCTTTCCCAATGTGAAATGGGTGCCGGCGTTGAACTTCACGCATGACATCACGCAGCATACCCACGTTGTCCGTGAGCAGGGATCTGCCACGTTCGGCAAGATTGAGCGTGAAGAAGTACGTCGCTCCCGGTTCGTCCGCGCGCCGATAACGCGTTGATCGCTCGTCTCCCTGTTGGCGCCTTTGTCGTCCTTGGGCTGAGTGTGTTGGGGTTCGCTCCGCTCACCCCAACCTACACGTGCTTAGCGGCCTGCGTCAGCGATCTGTCAAGCTCTTCCTATAGCTCGCGCACATTTTCCCAAAGACCTTTGTCCGAAACCCTGGGGTCTCGTTGTTCCATATTAATAGGCTTTAAGACAGGTCCTCGCTTGGGGTCAAATGCAAATGCTTGCCGAAGTAGATGACTTTTCTTTTCCGGGTGTTCGATCAAGTGGTTGCGAACATATCGAATCCCAGTAGCATCGAATTTCTTGAGTCTTGGCAACTGCCGGAGAACCTCGCGAAGTCGCCACGCGAAGTAATAGAATGCCTCCACAAATGTTATAAGTTCGAAGCTGATGGCACCAACGTAAGCATTCGGCCGCGCGAATGCCTCACGAAGCCGTGATTCGAGTTTGTAAATCAGACCTAGCAATAATTCGAGCTGCTGGAAACGTCTAACCGCCTCGCAGGCAAGCGAATTCTCTTCCCACGTAAAAGTGAACCTCTTAATATCGCAATATTGTCCGAAGAGCAGAAGCTGGCGTTTCAAAGTGATTTGTACGCCGGACATAATTCAATTAGTGTTCCCTAGAATGGCTTGTTTTTGACTACGGCTTGGGTCCAATGTGGATCGCTACTCCTTCATTGCAGTGGACTTTCACCACCTGCTCCTTACCGGTCTCCCGGCGCACACAGATTTATTTTCCCATATAAAACCCCAGCCGAATATAAATCTGTCACCTTTCCCCACCGGCAAGCGAAGCAAGCGGTCGATCGGAAAGAACCCGCCGTGCGCCTTGTCGTCCTCTAAGTCCGCGGGCGGCGACCCGGGTGGGTTCGAGTCCCGCCTCCGGCGCCACCCTCTCACCTGGCAATGCGCCGCCCCGTTACCGTCAGCTTCTTGAGCTCGTCGAGGCGCGCCGTCATGGCCTCGTATCCGGCGGCGATCGCCTCATCGGCGCGGTAGAACTCGAGCGGCCCGATGCGGCCCACCTCGGGCACGAGCAGGAGGTCAGGCGGGCTCGCCGCTGCGCGCAGGCGCACGACTTCGGCCTGGGTGAGGTCGAGCGCCTGATCGAGCACCCGGCGCGCCGTCCACGCCGGCCCGTCGTTGCGCTCGCGGTACTGGATGAGCTGCGCCTCGAGCCACGCGCGCAACCCTTCCGCGCGCTTCGTCCACGGCTGCCGCAGCAACTGCTGCACGCGCTCCGGCCACTGGCTGGAGCGCGCGGCGCGCGCGGACGGGTACGCGCCCGCGTGCACCGCCACCGCGAGCACCGGTCCGCCGAAGAGGCTGCGCGCCACGTCGAACGGCAGCGGGTTGAGCACGCTGCCATCGAGGAGGTAGCGATTACCGATGCGGTGCGGCGCAATCAGGCCGGGCAGCGAGATGCTCGCGCGCACCGCATCCACCAGCGGCCCGCTCTGCAGCACCACCGCCTCGCCGGACTCGAGATCGGTGGCCACCGCGGCGTAGCCGATAGACAGCTTTTCGATGCGGTACGGTCCGAGCCGCGTTTGCAGGAAATCCATGATCTTGCGGCCCGACACCAGGCCGCCGGTCGCGAGATCCGGCATGAAGAGCTGCAACGTCTGCTTCCAGTCGAAGGCGGTGGCGAGATCGTCGATCTCGTCGGGCGACATGCCGCTCGCATAGAACGCGCCGATCTCGGCGCCGATGCTCGTGCCCACCACGGCACGCACCGGGACGGCGTACTCCGCGAGCGCCTGCAGCACGCCGATGTGCGCGAGCCCGCGGGCCCCGCCGCCGCCGAGCGCGAGCACCAGGCCGGGTTTGTTTGCGCTCGCCTCGCCCGCCATGGCGCTACGGCACCAGCAGCACGGCGCAGCGGTTGTCTTCGAGCAGCTTCGGAATCAACTCCTCGTGCGCCCGCGCCTCACGGCCCGCGAGGACGAGCGTCCCGGCCGCCTCCGCGCGCACCGCGCGCGAAAGGCTCGCCGAATCCGTGCCGATGCGCCGGAAACGCAACTCCGTCCCCGGCGCCGCGCGATCCGCCGCCTCCTGCTCCAGACGCTTCGCCTCCTTCGGATCGGCCGCCGAAATCAACACGACCAGTCCGCCGTCCGATTCCTGCGCAAGATACCGCGCCAGATCGAGCGCGCGCGCCGCGCGCGCGCCGCCGGCATAGTCCACGAGCACCGGCGGACGCGGGCCTGCGCCCGGCGGCAACAGCAGCACCGGGCGCGTGGCGCCGCGCACCACCTCGCGCACCGTGGCGCCGAGCGGCGCGCGGCGCGCGACCTCCACCGCCGCGAGCCCGAGCGCGAGCAAATCGGTTTCGAGCGCGGCCTCGAGCATCTGCGCCGCCACCTGCCCGCGCATCACGCGGAACGACCAGCGCACCTGCCGGCGCCCGGCCTGCTCCGCCAGTGCACGCTGCGCCCGCGACGCCTGGGCGCGCAGCGCGCGTTCCATGTCCCCGGCCACGAGCCGCCGCGCGCCGGCGAGGATCGCGCTTACCTCTTGAGCGAAGGGCAATCCGGCCAGGCGCAATAAATTGATATCCTCGATGAAAAGCCCCGTCAGCTCCGCGTCCAGCAGCTCGGCGAGCGCGCAGGCTTCTGCCAGCGCCTTGAGGCTCGGCTCCGAGACATCGAGCGCCACCAGAATGCGACGGATCGGCGTCAGGCGCTCTTCGTCGGTCACGGCTCCTCGCCTCCCGCGCCTCCGGCCGCGAAGCTGCGCGCCTGCTCGGCGAACACCATGAGTTTCACTTCCACGCGCTCGTTGATCGAGCCGTCCGGGAAGAGACCGTTCTCGTCGCGCTCGCCGGCGGGAAGGCCGGTCAGGATCTCGATGCCCTGGTCTATCGTCGCGACCGGGTAGATGTGGAACTTGCCCTCCGCGACCGCCTGCACCACGTCGTGCCGCAGCATCAGATGGCGCACGTTCGCGGCCGGGATCAGCACGCCCTGCTCGCCGGTGAGGCCGCGGCGCTTGCAGACATCGAAGAAGCCCTCGATCTTCTCGTTCACGCCGCCGATCGCCTGGATCTCGCCGTGCTGGTTCACGGAGCCGGTGACCGCGAACGATTGCCGGATCGGCGCCTCGGCGAGCGCCGAGAGCAGCGCGTACAACTCGGCCGAGGAGGCCGAGTCGCCCTCGACCTCGCCGTAGGTCTGCTCGAAGGTAAGGCTCGCCGCGAGCGACAGCGGCCGGTCGGGGCAATAGCGCGCGCCGAGGAAGCCCGAGAGAATCAGCACGCCCTTGGAATGAATCGGCCCCGAGAGCTCGACCTCGCGCTGGATGTCGAGCACCTCGCCCTTGCCGAGGCGCGCACGCGCGGTGATGCGCGAGGGGTGCCCGAAGGCGAACTCGCCCAGATCGACGACCGAAAGCCCGTTGATCTGACCGACCTTCGCGCCGTGCGTGTCGATCAGGATCGTGCCGCGCACGATCTCCTCTTGCAGCCGCTGGCGCACGCGGTCGGTGCGGTAGATCTTGGCGTCGAGCGCGTGCTGCACGTCAGCGGCGGTGACGACCTGGCGCTTGTCCTCGCGCGCCCAGTAGTCCGCCTCGCGCAGCAGGTCCGCGATGTCGCGCAGCCGCACCGAGAGCTTGTCGGTGTCGGCGGCCATGCGCGCGGCCTGCTCGATGACGCGCGCGCAGGCCGCGCGGTCGAGCGCGAGCAGGTTCTCCTTGCGCGCGAGCGTGGCGATGAGCCGCGCGTAGAGCCGGTCGCCGTCCGGGTCGCGGTCCATGCGGTCCTCGAAGTCGGCGGCGACCTTGAACAGCTCGCCGAACTCGGGGTCGTAGTGGTGCAGTAAATAGTAGAGCAGTCGCTCGCCGAACAGCACGACCTTGACATCGAGCGGGATCGGCGCGGGCTCGATCGACACCGTGCTCACGAGCGAGAGCGCCTGGCCGAGCGATTCGACGCGCACCTCGCGCGAGGCGAGCGCGCGCTTCAGGCCCTCCCAGGCGTAGGGTTGCAGCAGCACCTTGCGCGCGTCGAGCATGAGGTAGCCGCCGTTCGCGCGGTGCAGCGCGCCGGGCTTGATGAGCGTGAAATCGGTGACGAGCGCGCCCATCTGCGCCAGGTGCTCGGCGCGCCCGATGAGGCCGTTGAACGTGGGGTTGTCCTCGTACACCACCGGCGCGCCCCGGGTGGCGCCGTGGTCCACGAGCAGATTGACCGTGTATTGGCGCAGCGACGGCGCCCCCGCCCCGCGCGAGATCGAGATGCCGAAGACCGAAAGCTCCGGCCCCTCCTCCGTGCGCTTGAAGTCGTCGGCGTTCTCGATCACCGACTGCTGCACGGCGTCGAGGTAGGCGAGCACCTCGGCCAGCGCGGCGTACTCCTTCTTGAGCTCGGCGATGTGCTGGCCGACGGCCGACATGGTGACGTCGCGGTCGAGGTCGCGGATCTTGCGCTGGCCCTCGCGCCGCCACTGCGGCAACTGGTGGACGATGCGTTCGAGCCGCTCTTGCAGCGACGCGATCGCCGTCTCAATGCGCTTGCGCTCGGGCTCGGGCAGCTTCTCGAAGTCCTCGGGGCTCACCACCTCGCCGGCGCGTGTGGGCGCGAAGGCCATGCCGCCGGGCGTGCGGATGAGCGCGATGTCGTGCTTCTCGGCCTCCCCGCGCAGCGCGTCGAACGCCCCTTCCCGCCGCTCCTTCAGCTCCTCCTCGAGCTCGTGACGGCGGGAGCGGTACTCCTCGCTCTCGAACGCCGCCGGGATCGCGGCGCGCAGATCCTCCATGAGCTGCTCCATGTCGCGCCTGAGCCTGGCCCCAGTCCCCGCCGGCAGGCGCAGCACGCGCGGCTTGTGCGGCTGCTCGAAGTCGTTGATGTAGCACCAGTCGGAGGGCGCGGGCTCGGCCGCCGCGCGCTGCTCGAGAAACCGGTGCACGACGGTGCGCCGGCCGGTGCCGGGCTCGCCCAGGACGTAGAGGTTGTAGCCGTCGCGGCGGATGCCGATGCCGAAGCGGATCGCCTCGGTGGCGCGCGCTTGGCCGAGGACCTCGGTGAGGTCGGGAAGCTCGGCGGTGGTCTCGAACGCCAGGCGCTCGGGGTCGCAACGCTTGCACAGCGCCTCGGGCGCTAACCGCTCAACCTTCGCCATAAGTCTCCGCTCCGCGGTGGCCGGCGCAGGCGCGCCGACCCGTCAGGGAAAATGTACCTGACGCGGACGACGGGCGAAAGAGAAACCGTACCGCGCCGCTCAGGCGACCTGGACGGGGATGGCGTTGCGGGTGTGGGTGATGCGGTTGTTGCCGTCGACGTAGACCAGGCGCGGCTTGAAGGCGGCCAGCTCGCGCTCCTCGAACTCGGCGTAGGCGCAGATGATGACGATGTCGCCGGGATCGGCCTTGTGCGCGGCCGCACCGTTGACCGAGACGATCCCCGAGCCGTCCTGGGCGCGGATCGCGTAGGTGGCGAAACGCTCGCCGTTCCTGCGGTTATACACCTCGATGCGCTCGTACTCGCGGATGTCGGCGGCTTCGAGCAGCCGCCCGTCGATGGCGACCGAGCCCTCGTAATCCGGCTCGGAATGCGTCACGCGCACCCGGTGGAGCTTCGATTTGAGCATGATTCTACGCATGGCTGTCCTCTAACGTAATTATCCGTCTTAACGCGGGCGGATTCAAACCGTTAGACCGGGATTTTTCCCGTTGTTTCAAACTCGAGATTGTCTATGAGGCGCATGCGCCCCAGCCAGGCCGCCGCCAGCACGACGAGCTTCTTGTCCTCGGGTGTGGGAACTCCGAGATCGTCCTGGCGCCGCACGCTCACGTAGTCCGGTCTGAAACCCGCCGCCGCGAGCGCCGCGAGCGCCTCCTGCTCCGCGCCCGCCGGGGACGCGCGCTCTTTGAGAATCCGATCGCGCACCGCGCCCAAAACGGCGTACAGCCGCGGCGCGGCTTGGCGCTCCTGCGGGCTTAAATAATTGTTGCGCGAGCTCATGGCGAGACCATCATGCTCGCGCACGGTCTCGACGCCCACGATCTCGACGGGCATGCCGAGATCGGAGACCATGAGACGGATGACGAGGAGCTGCTGGTAGTCTTTCTTGCCGAAGAGCGCGAGATCGGGCTGCACGAGATTGACCAGGCGGTTGACCGCCGTGGCGACGCCGCGGAAGTGCCCGGGCCGGAAGGCGCCGCAGAGCATCTCGCTCAGGCCCGGCACCTCGACCGTCGTCTGCGTCTCGCGGCCGCGCGGGTACATCTCCCGGTCGCTCGGTGTGAACAGCAGATCCACCCGCTGCGCTTCCAGGGCGGCACAGTCATCGACCGGCGTGCGCGGGTACGCGTCGAAGTCCTCGTTCGCGCCGAACTGCAGGGGATTGACGTAGATGCTCGCGACCACGATATCGGCGAGCTTGCGCGCCACCTCGATGAGCTTCAGATGCCCCGCGTGCAGGTTGCCCATGGTGGGCACGAAAGCGAGGTGTTTCCCGCCGGCGCGCCGCTGCACGAGGTAGGCGCGCAGCTCGGAGACGGTCTTGGCGATGATCATGAATAAGAGCTATCAGCCTTCAGCTATCAGCCTTTAGCTAACGGCTAGCGGCTGACGGCTATCGGCTCAAGTGTAACTGTGCTCGGGGCCGGGGAAGGCACGGCCCTTCACGGCCGCCACGTAGTTCTTCACCGCGTCTTCGATAGACGCCGCGCCTTCCATGAAGTTCTTTGAGAACTTGGGGCTTGGGCGCGGGTAGATCCCGAGCATGTCCTGGAGCACCAGGATCTGGCCGTCGCAGTCGGGGCCGGCGCCGATGCCGATGGTGGGGATGGAAAGCTCCTGGGTGATGGTCTTCGCGAGGGCGGCCGGCACCGCCTCAAGCACGAGCAGGCTCGCGCCCGCCGCTTCGAGCGCCCTGGCATCGCTGCGGATGCGCTCCGCGTCCGCTGCTTCCCGGCCCTGCACGCGGTAGCCGCCCAACTGGTGCACCGACTGGGGCGTCAGGCCCAGATGCCCGCACACGGGCACGCCGCGCTCGACGAGAAACCGTACGGTCCCGGCCATCGGTGCGCCGCCCTCGAGCTTCACCACCTGCGCGCCGCCGCGGCGCATGAGGCGGCCGGCGTTGGCGAGCGCCTGCTCGGGATTTTTCTGATAGCTCATGAACGGCATGTCGCCCACGAGCAGCGCGCGCTTCACGCCGCGCGCCACGCAGGCGGTGTGATAAATCATCTCGGCCACGCTCACGGGTAGCGTCGAGTCGTGCCCCTGCATCGTCATGCCGAGGGAGTCGCCGACCATGACGAGGTCGAGCCCGGCGCGCTCGAGCAGCGCGGCGAAGCTGTAGTCATAGGCCGTGAGGCAGGCGATTTTCTCGCCCGCGTGCTTCATCCCCTTGAGGGTTGCGATCGTGACCGGCTTCACAGGGCGGCCGTGAGCGGATTGAAGAAATGGCGGCCGCTGCGGATCTTGCGGATATGCGCGAGCAGCGTCGCGAAGTCCTCCTCGCGGTCGACGAAGTTGATCTCGGCGGCGTTCACGACCAGCAGCGGCGCGGCGGTGTAGTGGTGAAAAAACTGGGTATAGGCGTCGATCAGCTCCTGCAAGTAGCCGCGCTCGATCAACCGCTCGTACGGCACGCCGCGGCGGCGCACGCGCTCGAGCAGTACGTCCACCGGCGCCTGAAGATAAACGACCATGTCCGGCGTCGGCAGATCGAGGCGCAACTGCGCGTAGACCTGCTCGTAGATCCGGAACTCGTCGTCATCGAGGTTGGCGCGCGCGAACAGCCAGTCCTTGTCCATCAGGAAGTCCGCCACGTACCCCGAGCTGAACATGTCGCGCTGCCTGAGCTCCTGGAGCTGGCGCGCGCGCTGAAACAGAAAAAAGAGCTGCGTGGGCAGCGCGAAGTGCTTGCGCGACTGATAGAAGCGCTCGAGGAAGGGATTGTCCTCGGGCCGCTCGACCAGGGGGCGTGCGCCGAAGGCGTCCGCGAGGCGCTTGGCGAGACTCGTCTTGCCCACGCCGATGGGGCCTTCGACGACGATGTATCCCGGGTTGTTCGTGGTCATATTACTTTGGAACCGCCGATGAACGCGGATAAACGCAGATAAAAGAATCCTGGCTAGGAAACGTCAAGAGCACCTTGCAATAAGACGATTTACCGCAGAGAGCGCAGAGCACGCAGACAAAAATATTCGAACTTTTCTCTGCGATCTCCGCGTTCTCCGCGGTGAAAACCATTCTTTCATCTGCGTTTATCTGCGTTCATCTGCGGTTACAGAAATATTATCAGCTTTCCAACTTTTCCACCCGCTGACCGACGCAGGCGGCCAGCAGGTCCGCCGCCCGCCCGCGCCCGGGAATCGTCAGTTCGGGATCGAGCTCGGTGAGCGGCGCGAGCACGAAGGCGCGCTCGTGCAGCCTTGGGTGCGGCACTGTGAGCTGCGGACTGCGGATTACTTCCTGTCCGTACAGCAACAGATCGAGATCCAGGGAGCGGGGGCCGCCCTTCCCGGCGTCGCGCACGCGCCCGTGACGGCGCTCGATCTCGATCAGCGCCCGCATGAGGGCCTCGGCGGTGAGGGATGTTTGAAGCGCGCATACGGCGTTGACGAAATCGGGTTGATCCCGCACCGGACCCACGGGGGCACTGCGATAGAGCGCCGAGCATCGCAACCCCCGCGTCGGCGCAAGCGCCGCGAGCGCCGTCATCCCCAGGCGCACCTGCTCGGAGGGATTCCCGAGGTTGGCCCCGAGCCCGATATAAACCGTGACGAACGAAGCCGCATCAGCCGACAAGCGGCTTTCCTTCCGCCTCGGGCTTGGAGGTACGTCGTCCGCGTCGGCGGCGACGTTTCCCGGGGGCCGGGGCCGAGGGCTCGAGCTGCGCGGTCAGGGCGTGGCGCCCGGCCTCGTCCGCTTCCTGGAAGCGCGTCCACCATTCGCCAAGCTCCTTCGGCGCCTCGCCGACCTCGGAGCGCAGCAACAGGAAATCATACGCGGCGCGGAAGCGCGGGTGCTCGAGCAGCCGGAAGGCCTGCCGGCCGGCGCGGTGCTCAAGTCTCGATTGCATGGCCCAGATCTCGCGCATCGGCACACTGAACCGCTTGGGGAGGGTGATCGCGCGCAGCTGCTCGCGCAACACGTGATCCACGGCGCGCTGGAACGCATCGTGGTTGCTGAGGCCTTTCGCGAGCTGCGCCGCCAGCTCGAAACGCGCGGGCTCCCATAAGAGCGCCGCGAACAGAAACGCCGGCGTCACCGGCTTGCCGGCGCCGACGCGCGCGTCGGTGTTGGCGAGCGCGCGCGCCACGAGCGTGATCGGGAAGTCGCCCTCCCCCCGCTCGAGGCACCGCTCGGTGAGCGGGAACATGTACCGGAACAGCCCGAAGCTGCGCAGCAGCTCGTAGGTCCCCACGGCGTAACCGCCGTGAAACAGCTTGAGCACCTCTTCGAACATGCGCGCCGGCGGCACACCGGACAACAGCGCCGCCCCTTCCCGGATCGGCGCGGCGGTCTGTTCCTCGATGCGAAACCCGAGCCGCGCGGCGAAACGCACCGCGCGCACCATGCGCACCGGGTCCTCGCGGTAACGCGTCTGCGCATCGCCGATCACCCGCAGCACCCCGGCCCGAAGATCGGCCGCGCCTCCGACGTAATCGATGACGCTGCGGTCGCGGATGTCGTAGTACAGGGCGTTCACCGTGAAGTCGCGCCGGATGGCGTCCTCCTCCTGGGTGCCGAAGACGTTATCGCGCAGCAGCCGTCCTTCCTCGGTCTTGAGAAGATCGCCCCCCTCAGCCTCGCCGTCGCCCTCGGCGGAGCGCATGAGCGCCCGGAACGTGGAGACCTCGATGATCTCGCGCCCGAAACGCACGTGCGCGAGCCGGAAGCGCCGTCCGATCAGGCACGCACTGTGGAAGAGCTTACGGATCTCCTCGGGGCGCGCGTTGGTGACGACGTCGAAGTCCTTGGGCTCGCGCCCAAGCATGAGATCGCGCACGCAACCGCCGACGAGAAGACTCGCGTAGCCGGCGTCCCGCAGCCGATGCAGGACCTTGAGCGCGTTTTCACTGATTAGCGCGCGGGATATGGGGTGCTGCGCGCGGGGGATGATGACGGGTTCGTTAATCGGGTTTCACCTGTTCAACCGGATGGCGGCAAAGGTCTCTGGCGGTTTGTGTTCGGACACGTATAATACCACCGCCTGCGATCGACCGCGTAGCCGCAGCGCTTCCGCTCCCTTCGTCTAGTGGCCCAGGACGTCGCCCTCTCACGGCGAAAACAGGGGTTCGAGTCCCCTAGGGAGCACCATATATTCAATGAGTTAGAAAGAAATCCTGCTGCGTGTCTCGTTTTTATCAATATCTGCGGCGCGCTTAACACGCCATTGAAAACAAAAACCCCGCCACTTTGGGCGGGGTTTGGTATCTATCTCGCGTCCAGACGCGTACCAAACACCGGAACGCGTCAGGCCGCTACTCTTCCCCTCTTTCGCGCCTTTTTCTTCGGCTTGGCCTCCGTGGGCGGTTTCATCCCGAGCCAGCCGCGATCAGCGAAACTCGTGTGGTCCTTGCCTCCTATGACAATATGGTCGATCACCCTTACGTCGATCAACTCAAGCGCTTCGCGGATTCGATCGGTCAGCAACAGGTCGATGTGGCTTGGTTCGCAATTGCGGCTGGGATGATTGTGCGCCAGGATTACAGAGACGGCGTTGTGCCGTAGCGCCGCCTTCGCAATCTCGCGAGGAAAGACGGGGCAGCCGTTTA
>MFSU01000076.1 GCA_001785115.1 Candidatus Muproteobacteria bacterium RBG_16_65_34 | reverse complement strand
ACATGGTGTTCGGTGCCGAAACGCTCCGCGACCGCGCGGGCATGGGGCGTCTCGTCGAAGCCCTGCTCGGCAAAGCGCAGGCTGAAGGTCTTGAGCGGGCGGGCACCGGCCTGGGCCATGTAGTGGACCATGAGGCTCGAGTCGATGCCTCCCGAGAGAAACGCGCCGAGCGGCACGTCCGCCACGAGTTGGCGCCGCACGCTGTCGGCGAGCGCCGTATCCACGGTGGCCAGCAACTCCTCGCGATCCGGTGCGGGTCCGGTGGGCGAAGGGATGCTCCAGTAGCGGCGCACGTCGAGCCGGCCGCTCCGGGCCGCCCAGGTGAGCTGCGAGGCGGGCGGGAGCTGCCGGACCGCGGCCAAGAAGGAATGGGGCGCGAGCGGCGTCTGGAACGCGAGGTAATCGCGCAAGGCCTCGTAGTCGAGACCGCGGGGGAACCCCGTGAGGCTCAGAAACGGCGCGAGCGTAGAGGCGAAGGCGAAACCCGACGCGATGGAATAGAAGAACGGCTTGATGCCCATGCGGTCGCGCGCCGCGAACAAAACGCGCTCGCGGGCATCCCAGACGACGAACGCGAACATGCCGTCCAGACGCGGCGTCAGCCGCTCGCCCCATTCGGCGAATCCGTGCAGCAGCACCTCGGTGTCGGAATGGGTGACGAAGACATACCCCACGGCCTCGAGCTCGACTCGCAGCGCGCGGTAATTGTAGATCTCGCCGTTGAAGACGATGGCGTAGCGCCCGTCGGGTGAGCGCATCGGTTGATGTCCGCCCGCGAGATCGATGACGGCCAGCCGGGTGTGGCCCAATATCGCCTCCCCCAAATCCAGCAGCTTGCACTCGTCGGGGCCGCGCGCGCGCAGGGTATCGAGGGCCGCCGTCGCGCTGCCACGCCAGGGAGTTTCGATCAGTCCGAATATGCCGCACATGGTTGTCCGATAAGGGCTGGTTTGACGATCGCAACTCAGTTCTTGCCGCTCTGCTTTCTGAACAGATATTCGTCGTTTCCGGAACCGAACAGTCCCGACCTGCGTCTCACGTTCTGCTTGACGAGGTCGAACCCCAGCGGCGCCAGCAAGCGGTTCAGCTCCTCCGGCGCGATCGACTCGTAGGGATAGCCGCCGATCCAGTCGCGCACGTCGTGATAGAAATCCATGCCGCGCTTCTTCTTATAGTTGGCGATATGGGTGGACAGGCGCTTGCCGCGCAGCAACATATAAAAGCCGAACAACCGGATGTAAAGACGTTCGGCCCGGGCCTGCTTCTCGGGCGAGGCGTTGACGTACCAGCGCTTGATCTTCTTCCAGATGCCGCAGTAGCGGGTCTTTCCATACAGCGCCACGGCGAACAACCCGCCGGGTTTGACGTGGCGCGCGGCGATCTCGATCGCGCGGTTCATGTCGCCGGTGTGGTGCAACACGCCCCACGAATAGACGATATCGAACTCGCCGAGCGGCTGCTGGCCCAGGTCGAAAACGCTGATATGCCGCACGGACTTGTTGGCGCCCGTCCAGAGCCGTTCCAGCACCGCCCGGGCGGTGGACACCGAATAGGGATCGACGTCGATCGCCACGATCTCCTGCGCGCCGAATCGCAGCGCCGCCAGGGAATGCAGCCCGGAGCCGCATCCGATGTCGAGGAACGTCCGCCCGGAGAGATCGCGGGTGCCGAGGAACGCCCCGAGCCCGTCCTCGGCCTTGGCGATCTTTTCCGCGTCGATCAGCCGGGCGTAACTCTCCCAGTTCTTGCCGAAGTCGAATCGATCTTCGCTCACGTTGTGCTCCTGTCGTTCGGACCGGCTGTCGTTTCCGCCGCCAACCGCTCGTACGCGGCGGCCACGCGCTCGGCGGCGTAGGGGCCGAGATCCACGCGCGCCGGATCGGGTGGATCGGCCAAGGCACGGGCCATCGCCTGCGCCAGCGACCCGGCGTCGTTCACCGGGACCAGGCACCCGGGGCAGGCGGCCCCCAGTATCTCGCGCGGGCCGGAGGGACAGTCGGTGCTGACCACGGGCGTACCGAGCGCCAGCGCCTCGATGAGGACATTGGGCAGACCCTCATGATCGGAAGACAGTACCAGCAGGTCGGCGCCCGCGATCCACGGATAGGGGTTGGGCTGGAAACCGGCCACCGTCACCCGCCGCTCGAGCCCGCGCGCCTCGATCAGGCGCGCGAGCCGCTCGTCCGGCGGGGTGAGCAGCACCAGCCGGTGCGGCGTGTCGAGCCGGGCCCAGGCGTCGAGCAGCAGGTCGTGGCGTTTCTGCGCGGAGAACCGGCCCACGTGGATGACGTAGCGGCCCTCGGGCAACGGCGCGGGTTCCGCCGCAGCCGCGCGGATCGCGGCGAAATCGAACGGGTTGTAGATGCGCTCGATGCGCGCCCGCGCGAGCTGCAAGGCATCGCGCAGGTCGGCCGCCACGCCGTCGGACACGGCGATCAACGGCCGCCGGCCGTACAGCCGCCGGTAACGTGTCCGCCGCCGCTCGGCCTTGCGGGGATCGGTCGCGCGCAGGCGCGCGATCTCGGCCGAGAGCGTGTTGGCGATCCGGCACCAGTGGCGCGGCAACCCGGCCCGGATCGCGACCTCGTCGGCGAACGGCAGGGTCGAGACGACGAGGTCGAAGGGACCGTGCGCGGCGAGCCGGTCGTGCAACCGGCGCAGGCGAAACGCCGCCAGCCGTTTGCCGAGCATGCCTTTGGACAGCGACCGGCCCGGGGGGGTCAGCGCATGAAGCGCGACGCCGGATGGAACGGCGTGCTCGACCCGATGCTCGAGCAACAACAGCTGAACCTCGTGATTCCGAGTCGTGAGCAGCGCGCCGAGCTTGAGCAGGGCCTTCTCGGCGCCGCCGCCCGCGAGATTGGTGACGACGAATCCGAACTTCATGGGGCGCGCCGCTTGGCCGGCGCGGGCGGATGCTCGGCGAGCGCGCGCCGCGCCTGCGCGAGCACCGCCTCGACTGAAATCTCGGACATCGGCGTCTGCTCGGTGCAGTCCCGGCCGGTGCGCGGATGGTCGAGCGCGTACAGGCACGGATGGTCGAGGGGGCCGGTCAGGCGGCTCGAGGACAGGCAGTGGTAGAGACCCACGAGCGGAATGTCGAATGCGCTCATGATATGAGTCGGACCCGTGTCCACACCTATATACAGATCAGTCAGACTCATCAGGGCCGCGGTTTCGCGCAGCGTCAGGCGCCCGGCGTAGAGCGTCGCGTGGGTGCCGAGCTGCTCCTTAAGCCAGCGGGTGCGCGTCTGTTCCTCGGCGCCGCCGTAAATCAAAAAGTGTGCGCCCGGCCACTCGGCGCGGATGGCCTGCGCGAGGTTCGCAAAGTATTCGACGGGCCAGTTGCGGTAGTCCTTGGTCGGGAAGCTCGCCACCTGCAACCCGATCAGCGGGCCGGCGCCGACGGGGACGTCGACCGCGAGCCGCGCCCGCGCAGCCGCGGCTTCGTCCGGCAGGACCCGATAGGCAATGCGCCGTCCGGCCGGAGCCACGTTCAGCGCGGCAGACAGGCGCAGATGGTGCATGACGGCGTGCTCGCTCTGGAACGGGGGAATCTCCACGCAGCGATACAGGCGCCGGTTGAGCACGTCGCGCTTCTGCCGAAAGGCGACGACGCGCTCCGCGACGCGCAAGGCGTACGCCACCAGCGGATCGTCGAAGCCATACACCAAGGCGTAATCATAACGGCGCCCCCCGAACCGACCCCGCCACGGCGCGGTTTTCTTGGTGATGCCGCCGACGCGTGCAACAAACGGAAGGCCCTGCAACACTTCCGCGCGCTTCGGATGCGCGAGCGCGGTGATGTGACAACCCGGATAGGCCGCAGCGACCGCGCGCATGGCCGGCGTGGCGAACAGTGTATCGCCGATGCGCGAAACGTTGATGAACAGGAATGACGAAATTGACCCCGACATCGGACAATCAACCGGCGTCTGGCTGCGGAATCCGGTACTCAAAAAGGAAGTCCGGGAATGTGTACTCCGGCGCCCGGTAGCGCCAAGCCAGCCGCTTGAGCGGTTGCTTCCATGGAGCAATCGGCTTTACCAGGTGATAGGCGTGCAGCGCCAGACCCGCGCGACGCCCGAGTTCCAGTGCCATGGTCTGACTGAACCAGGCAACGTGGTCGAGGTTGATCATGACCACGCCGTCACGCCGGAAGCGTCGATAGAATTTGCGACTGAAGGGATTGGGTGTGGCCACCAACAGACGGCCGCCGGGCGCCAGGTGCCGCGTGCCAAAGCGAAGCAGGGCCGCCGGGTTATCGACATGCTCGATAACGTCGCCGATGAACACAACATCGAAGCGCTCGCCCAGATCCGCCTCGGAGGTAGCGTCGACACAGCGCACGTCGTAACCCTTGGTCTGCAGGTCGCGCACCAGCGACTCGAGGATGTCGACACCCACGCAGCGCGTCGCGACCGCGTGAATTTTCCCGTGGCGCCAGCCGGGATCATCGATGTAACGCGCGGCATGAGCCGCAACGCCGATGTCCAGGACCCGCTTTCCTTTCGCCGCGTCCAGCACATACTGGGACAGATCCATGTTCATGTGGATCTGGCGCACGGCAAGCAGGCGGCGCCTGACCAGGCGCTTGGCCTCGCTGTTGTTGGGATCGTCGGACAGCCTCGTCCAGTCGAGGATTTGGGTCATTGCGGCGCGTCCGCGGCGGTTGAGTGCCGGTGGAGAAAGCCATCGATACCGGCGCGCACGAGTAGCCACCGATAAGGCACTGCCGGATTGCGGGGCAAGCACGCGAGGCCGTACCCATAGGCCAGCGGAGCACGATCGCCCTCGAAACAGCGATCCGCCGGCATGCCTGCCCAGCAGGTCGCGTCGAGGACACGCGCGATGCGGGCAAACTCGATCGAGTCGCTGTAGATCGCACCCGGAACGTGCCGATCGAGGAAGCTGCGCTCGGCTATGCCGACGCCGCAGTCATGGACGAAGACCAGCGCCGGACGGCCGGTCGCGAGAAGACGCAAGGCCAGACGCAAGCCACGAAAACCCTTCGGCCCGTCGATCAAGACAACATCGCCCTCCCGCACCTCCGCCGGCAGGATGCGGGTGGCATCGCCGAAGCGCAGATCGACGCGCTCCCGGCCGCGCAGCCGTTCGTTGGCCACGGCCACGTCGGGCGAGCCGGGATCGTGCTCGAGGCTGACGATCGGGATGTCGGGAAACAGCACCGACAGCAGCAGCGTGCTCTGGCCGCGCGCGCGCCCGGACTCCAGCACGCGGCGCGGCGCGACCCGCTGCGCGCACAGGTACAGAAAGAACATCTCGGAAAACAGCACGCCCTTGCGCTCGTAGGGAATGCCCGCGATCCGCGCCTGGAAATCGCGAAGCTGCCGTGCCGCGTCGGCGCTGATGCTCGCCGTGTCGAATGTCATCGTGACGGCTCCGGGGAGAATGAAACGGGCGTGGCGAGTCGGCGGAAAACCGCCTCCATACCCGTAAGCATGGTTTCGAGGCCGAACTGTTTCGGCGCGCGTTCGCGCGCCGCACCGCCGAGCCGCGCGGCGAGCGCGGGGTCGTCGAGCAGCCGTCGCAGCGCCTCGGCCAGCGCCGGCGCGTCCTTGGGCGGGACGACGAGACCGGTGACGCCGTCCGTCACCGCCTCACCGATGCTGCCTACCGAGGTGGTAACCACCGGCAGGCCCGTGAACATCGCCTGGAGCAGCGCCTGCGGCACGCCTTCGTTGGCATAAGACGGCAGACAGAACGCGTCCAGCGCCTGGAGCCATTGTTCCACCCGTTCCTGGCGACCGGCGAGCGTGACGCGGGAGGCGAGGCCCAGGCGCGCGATGCGCTCCTCGATCGGTTGGCGCATCGGCCCGTCGCCCACGATGACCAGCCTGAGCCCGGGCTCGTCGGCGACGAGCCGCGCGAACGCGTCCACGAGATACAGGTGGCCCTTCCAGCTGCGCAGCGTGGCGACGATTCCCACGTAGCGCGCGGACGGATCGAGCCCGAGCGCGCGGCGCGCCGCGCCCTTCTCGCCCGGGTGAAAACGCGCGGGGTCGATGCCCGTCGGGACCGACGTGATCCGATCGCCCGGATAGCGGTTGTCGCGGATCAACGTCTCCCGCAGCCGTTCTCCGGTCGTGACGATATGGCGCGTGGCGCGGGTATAAAGCCAATGCGTGGCGCGATTATCCGGCACCGGCGCGGAGATATGGCGCGTGCGCACCATCGGCGGGGGGTCGCGCAGCGTGCGGCACGCGAGCGCCACGAGCCAGGCGTCCGTGGAGCTGTGGGTGTTGATAACATCTGGACGGGTTAAGGCAAGCGCACGGCGCACGGCAATAATCCCGCGCAGTCCCTTGCGCTCGATTGGCAAGGCCCGATGCGCAATAGCGCGCCGAACCGCTTGTTCGAGAATGTCGGAGCCGGGTACGGCCCAGATCTCAACCAGATGCCCGCGGTGGATCATGCCTTCCGCCTCGGTCAAAATCCGGATTTCCTGCCCACCCCAGCCACACGAGGCCTCGGTATGCACGATGTGAAGCGGCGTTCGTTTCAATTGTCCTTCCCGCTATGCATTGCTCGTTAATGCGCCTCGTGCGCCGCGCGCCAGAACTTCTGCGTACATTGGGATACCGCCATCGATCGGCTATGACCAGAAATGCGCGAGCCGGCCGGCCCATCTTCACCGGAAGGATAAAAGCAGCTGATTAGACCGCACCAGCGATGTCTATCGCCAAGACAGTTTTTCTCCGGGAATGATAAAGAAAAGATCGCCCGATGACCAGATGCCTTTGCTCCGCGAAGATTGCGATAAAATATATAGTGCCAGGTGGTGACACGCTGGTCGTGATTGCATGCGCTTTTCCGGCGGTGTGTCCCGAACTTGGCCGATACCCCGGATGAGGCAGTGTATCGCGCACTCGCTGGACGGGTTTCTCATACCCCGGCAATGCGATTGAGCTGTCGCACGCTGCGGCAAACCGATTCCGACGACGTTACAAAGAATTAGCATGGCGACTCAATAATGGTGAACGATCAACCATGTGGTGACAAATGATGCAACGTATCGCGTTCTTTCACATCGAGAAGACGGCAGGGTCAACGCTGCGCACGATCCTGCAGCGAAATTACTCGCTGGGCGAGCTTTACCCGATGTACACCGAACAGGCCCGCACCGCCTTCCGGCAGATGGCCCCAGAGGTAAAGGATAAGGATCAAGGTTGTCTACGGCCACTACTGCCTGGATGTGGCGGATTGGCTTCCTCGCGACATGGCGTTCATCACCATGCTGCGCGATCCGGTCGCGCGCGTGGCATCCCGCTATTACTTCGACAGATATGTGCGAAAAACCGGTCCCGCGGTCCAATTACCGCTACGCGCGTATCTCGAGCAGCGCGACCACCTGCCGATCGACAACGGGATGGTGCGGTGCCTCTCCGGGGTGACCGACAGCGTACCATTAGGCGGATGCACGGCCGAAATGCTCGAGGCCGCGAAACAGGCCTCGGACCGTTTCCTTTTCGTCGGGCTGTCCGAGCGATTCGATGAATCCTATGCGCTGCTGTGCAAGTTGCTCGACTTTCCGGTTCGTTATTGTCCGCCCACAAACATCAATCCGAAGCGCCCGGCCATAGAAACGATCAGCCCCGAGGATATCGCCACCATCGAGCAGTTCAACCGGCTCGACCGGGAACTCTACTTGCATTGCTGTCGCCGGCTCGATAAACAGCTTTCCGAGGTGGACGTCTCGGCACAACTTCATGAGTTGCAGCGGCGTCGCGACAGCGCTTGGCTCAGGATCTTCGACACCCACAGCCAATACGGGAGACAACGCTGGCGCCGGTTCGCCAAAAAGTTGCTTAGAAAAAAACAATATGGATGAGAAAAACGATTTTGCCAAATAAGGAACGGGCGCAATCTCCACGGTCGGCAAACACCGCCAGATTTTAGAATTACACGAGGCGGCTATACAAAGCGGAAAGTGCGTGCGCCATGCTGCTCAGATCGAGCCGCTCGGCGACGGCGCGCGCGGCACGGCCCATTGCAGCCGAACGTTCCAAGACAAGCAGTGACTGCATGGCCTTGCCCAGAGCTGAAATATCGAGCGCATCGCATATCAATCCTCCTCCGCTACTTTCCACCAGCTCGGCGGCACCGCACTTCGTGCTTGTGATCACGGGCAATCCACTTGCCATGGCTTCGAGAACAACGTTGGGGAAAGGGTCGTAAAGCGTTGGCAGGACCAGGACATCTGCGGCGCCGTAGTAAGGCTTCACGTCCGGCTGGCTGCCGGCAAAGATGACACGGCCGCTCAACCCCAGTTGTCCGACACGGCGCTGGAAATTCTTGATCCTCTTGTCGCGACCGACAATCAGCAAATAGGCGTGCGGGGGCATTTGCGCCATTACCTCAAGCAATACGGCGACACCCTTGCGTTCAAAACCGGAGCCGACAAACAGGAACAGCCTTGCCTCTTCGGGGATGTTGTATTTCGTGCGAACCTCGGTACGGTGTCGCTTGAGACGTGGATGAAAGGCTTCGGTGTCGACACCGTTGTGGATGATCGGCAGTTTCTCATCTGGCAACCCGAAGTAATGCTGGATCTCCTCTTTGACCATCTTCGAGTTACAGATCACGGCTTTGAGACGCGGGCTCCTGAAAACCTTTTCTTCAGCCCACTTGACATAAAGGTGGTAGGGATTGAGCGCCTGCATCCAGCGGCGGCGCCCTCGCAGCGCTCGTGCGCGTTGCTTGAGCCATTCGCGATGCACACCGTCGCCTGCACGATAGACGTCGCAGCAGCTGAGGCGTTCATGCGACTGCACAAGATCGAACGATCTGCTTTTCAGCTCACGGCAGACAGCACGCGCAAACGACCAGTCACGCCACAATCGACCGATATAAAAAGGATTGCAGATGATGACTTCAAATCCCTTGCCGCCGCACCATTCACGCGTGACCAGGGCAAGCTGCACGTTACGTGAACCGAGCGCCTCGAGCACGCGCGATACAAAGCGCTCGGCGCCGCCATCCTGGGCATAACGACTCCGAACCAGCGCGATGGAAATCGGTTTCACTATCGGCTCATCTGTCCTCGAAGACGGGCAAAGTAGGGAGAATCGTCTTTTACCATAAAAAAATTTCTTTCTTTGGATTCCAGAATATTTTCACACAGCTTCAATGTGAATTTCTTGGGCTCATAGATGAGGTAGCCGTGGGACCAAAAAAACTTCTGCGCCGCATCCATCGCCGCCCGATTCTTGTCTCGAAGCTCCGCCATGACCATCGGACCGAATTGTGAAAAGAATTTTTTTCCGCCGTTAAGAACCTCCATCTGATAGCCCTCCACATCGATCTTGACAAAATCAGGAGGGGGAAGACCCGCGTAGAGATTATCGATTGTATCGATTTCAATCAGTTCGGTATGTGGCCCCTCCTCGGACTTCAACGAGACGGTGCCTTCGGCCAGATCGGGGTGATTCAGGAATATTCGACGTCGCCCCGGGGAATCGCCCAGGGCTATCTTTTTTACCGTCACGTTCTGAAACCCGTTGAGGCGGATATTCTCCTCAAGAAAAGCCCTGGTAGAGGCGATGGGCTCAAAAGCCACCACGCTACCCTGCTCCTTCACCAGCGTCGCGAACAGGCAGGTGTAAAACCCTACGTTCGCGCCGATATCCCAGCATACGTCTCCGGCCTGAAGAAATTTAACGATATTATTTATCTCATACCGCTCGTCATGTTCGCCGTAAAAATACATGCGTTGGTGCTCGGCATTACGCAGGTTGGCCGTAAGGCTAAATCCATGCTTGGTCGGAAAAGTAATCAAGGATTCTTCCGGCAGGATAAAACGCTTCGTCAATTCCAGCAGGCGTCTTTTCCCCTCGGTAACCGGGGAATACCGAAGATATGCGCGAACAAGCGTGTTTATCGCGGCCTTGAATTGGCTGGTCATGAAGGCAGGGTTATTTGTTTGATGGCGCTCAATACCTGCTCCACGGCAATCGTGGTCAGACATTCGCTCACTTTGCCGTTGCCACAACCGTCCTGGCCACAGGGACGGCAGGAATGATTCGAGGTCAGCACGCGTGCTTTCACTTGCCAAGGTCCCCATTCGAGGTCGCCGCTCGGGCCGAACAAAACCACGGTAGGCGTCTGCATCGCCGCGGCGATGTGCATGGGCACGGAATCCACGCCGACGAAACATTTCGCCTGCCGGGTGAGCGCCGCGAGCTGCTTGAGGTCGAGCTGGCCGCACAGGTCCGCCACGGGACGCTTGAGTTGTGAAGTGATGCTGGCGACGAATTGAAGCTCATGCTCAGCCGGTGCGGCCGTGAGCACGATGCGTTCACCCATTTCTTGCAGGGCGTCAATCAGCGCGACGTACTTGTCCACCGTCCAGCACTTGAACAGCCAGCGCGAGGTCGGATGGATATGAATGGATTGCTTGGGCTCAATTCCATGACGCGCCATGAGGGCGCGCACCGAGGTCTCGGCCTCGTCGCTCACACTGAGAACCAGATGCCGCTCGTCGAGCTCGGGGTAAATCCCGAGGCGACGCAGGGCGTCGAGATGGATTTCCACCGTGTGCCGCGGTTTCGTCGGCACCTGATACAGGTGGGTAAAGCTGTTGCGCCACAACGTCCCGCGCCTGGCGGGGTACTCGCGTGCGACGCTGTAACGCGCTCCCAGCAGCAGGCTGAGCACCGCGCCGCGGGGACTTTCCGTCAGATGCACGATGAGATCGTAATGCCGCGCGCGCAGGGATCGGAACAGGCGCCACTCGTTCGCAATCTGCGCAGACCGGCCTTCCTGTTTCCAACCGCGATCCACCGTGAAAATGTTCGCGATCGCAGGATGGCCGAGCAGCATGGGCTCGGTGTCGCGGTAGACCAGCGCATCAACCTCGACGTGCGGCGCGTGGTTTTTCAGAACGGTGAACACCGGCGAGGCGAGCAGCACGTCGCCGTGGTGGCGCAGCTTCACCACCAGCACGCGGCGTAGCGCGGAAAGGTCAATGGCGTCTTTAAGCATCACGGATAGAGAAAAGTGCAAAGAGAAAAGAGAGAAGAGAAAAGTCTTCGGCGCGCCGTGCTTATCCTTCCCTTTTCTCTTTGTCCTTTGCTCTTTTCTCGGGCATCTTACCACTTGCCTCCGACAAACTCTCAAGCACAAGACCCGGGGCGATATCGCGAAGGCACCTGAGATGCCCCAGCGGACACTCGCGTTGGAAACACGGGCTACACGATAGGCCGAGATAGCGCATGGTGGCCTTGTCGCTCAAGGGCGGCGTGTGGCCGGGATCCGAAGACCCGTAAATCGCGACGACGCGGCGCCCGAGCGCGGCCGCGACGTGCATGAGCCCGGAATCGTTGGTCACGACGGCGGTTGTCAGCGACATCAGATCGATCGCCTCGGCAAGCGCGGTCTTGCCGCCGAGGTCGAGGCAGCCCCCCTGGGTCAGGGATTGAATCGCAAGGGTCACGGGCGCGTCCTGGTCCGAACCGAACAGCCACACCTCCCAGCCTTCTGCGAGTTTCGTCCTGGCGACGTCGGCAAAATATTCCGCCGGCCAGCGCTTGGCGGGACCGTACTCGGCGCCGGGGCACAAACCGAGCACCGGAGTTTTCGGAAGGCCGCGGCCGAGGCGCACAAGCGCGGCGCGAGCGCTGTCCGCATCCGCCTCGAGCCACGGTTGGGGAATCTCCGGCAACGCCTCGCCCGACTCGATTCCGAGCGCCACGAACCGGTCCACGGTGCGCGGGAGTTCGGTCTTATCGAGGCGGCGCGCGTCGTTGAGCAGCCCGTAGCGCAGCTCGCCGACGAAGCCGGTGCGCACGCGGGCGCGCGCGGCGAACGGGACGATCGCCGACTTGAGCGAGTTCGGCAGCACGATCGCGCGGTCGTAGTTTCGCGCGCGCAACGCCCGCCCGAGACGCCAGCGCTTCGCCAACGCGAGCGCGCCGTGGCGAAACGGCGCCGGGATCGCCTCGGCCACCTCCGGCATGCGCGCCAACAGGGGAAACGTCCATTCGGGCGCCAGCACGTCGATACGACATTCGGGGTGGCGCTGTTTGAGCAGCCGGAACAGGCTCTGCGCCAGCACCATGTCGCCGACCCAGGACGGGCCGACGATCAAAAATCTAATGCGCTCTTTCACCACGGAGATCACAGAGGGCACAGAGGATCTTGGTCTTTACAAACTCTGTGTCCTCTGTGGTTAATCATCTTAGTCTTTAAGCACGTACACCGCCCCGCAATACATACAACGCTCCTCGCCGCTCTTCTCGATCGGCAAATAAACTCGCGGGTGCGAGTTCCACCGCACCATGCCCGGCATCGGGCAGGAGAGCGGCAAATCCGCGTGTGTGACCTCGTAGCGGTTCTCCGCGTTGGCGGGGAGTCCCTTCGGTTGCTCAGTGCTGGTGTGGACCATTGTCGGATTCCTTCAGGAAAATAGATACGAGGGGCGAGGTGCGAGGTGCGAGGGAATGTGGATAAGGCACTTGTTCATAAAAGACGTTGCCCCTCGTCCCTCGTATCTCGTATCTCGTCCCTGGTCGCCTTAGGCGACCAACGTCAGCCACTCCGGGTGCTCGCCGCTGCGCCCGTGCACCAAATCGAAGTACATGGTCTGCAGCTTCTCCGTGATCGGGCCGCGCGTGCCGGCGCCGATCTTGCGGCCGTCGAGTTCGCGGATCGGCGTGACCTCGGCCGCGGTGCCGGTGAAGAAGGCCTCGTCCGAGATATACACCTCGTCGCGCGTGATACGCTTCTCGCGCACCGGAATACCGAGATCGCCGGCGAGCCGGATGATCGTATCGCGCGTGATGCCGTCGAGCGCCGAGGTGAGATCGGGCGTATAGATCGCGCCGTCGCGCACGAGGAAAAGGTTCTCGCCGCTGCCCTCGGAGACGTAGCCCTCGGTGTCGAGCAGCAGCGCCTCGTCGCAGCCCGAGGCGAGCGCCTCGCGCAGCGCGAGCATGGAGTTCATGTAGTTGCCGTTCGCCTTGGCGCGGCACATGGTGATATTCACGTGATGACGATTGTACGAGGAGGTGCGCACCTTGATGCCGTGCTTCTGCCCCTCCTCGCCGAGGTATGCGCCCCAGCGCCAGGCGGCGACGATCACATGCACCTTGAGTCCCTCGGCGCGCAGGCCCATGCCCTCGCTGCCATAGAAGCCCATCGGACGGATATAGGCCGACTCGAGCTGGTTCTCGCGCACCGCCGCGCGCGTGGCCTCGTTGAGCGCGGCCTTGTCGTACGGAATGTCCATGCCGAGGATATGGGCCGAGCGGAACAGGCGATCGGTGTGCGCCTGGAGCCGGAAGACCGCGGTCCCCTTCGGCGTCTTGTAGGCGCGCACGCCCTCGAACACGCCCATGCCGTAGTGCAGGGTGTGCGTGAGCACGTGGGTGGTCGCCTCGCGCCACGGCACGAGCCTGCCGTCATACCAGATGACGCCGTCACGATCCGCCATCGACATCGAGCTTTCTCCAAAAAAAGGAATTCACAGGATTAACAGGATTTTTCAGGATTCACAGGATTAATTCTTAAAAGCCTTAATCCTGTTAATCCTGTTTTTAATCCTGTTAATCCTGTCTATTCGCCTTCGCCTTTTTCAAACACTTCATCCCAGATCCGCCGCACCCGCTCCGGTAAATCGCCGAGCTCCGCGCGATCCACCTGGGATCCGCGCTCCATCAGCCGGGTGCGGTGCTCCAGGGAGAGGTAACGGCGGTAGGCCTCGGCCAGGGTCTGCGCCTGCCCGGCGTTGAGCCGGCCGGCCGCGGCCAGGGCCTCGAGTAACTGGATGTTGTCCGTATGGCGGGCAAGCACGGGGTGTTCGTGCGCCCACCTCAAGACCCCGTATTGCACCATAAATTCGATATCGACGATACCGCCCGCATCGTGCTTGAGGTCGAAGCGCACGGGGTCGCCCGCGCCGTGGGCCTGCGCCATCTTCGCGCGCATCTCCAGGACCTCACGCTTGAGCCGCGCCGGGTCGCGCGCCTGGCACAGGACCGCGCGCCGCACCTCCTCGAACCCGCGCCGCAAGCCGGGGTCGCCGGCCACGGCGCGGGCGCGCACCAGCGCCTGGTGCTCCCAGGTCCAGGCGTGCGTCTGCTGGTACGCGCGGAAGGCCTCGAGGCTCGTGACCAGCGGCCCGGACTTGCCGGAGGGCCGCAGCCGCATGTCCACTTCATAAAGGATGCCGCCCGGCGTGCGCGTGGTGAGCACGTGGATCAGCCGCTGGCCGAGTCGGGCGAAGAAGGTCTCGTTCGGCAGGCTGCGCGCGCCCTCGGTCGCGCCGTCCTCGCAGCCTTCATAGATGAAGATCATGTCGAGATCGGAGGCGTAACCGAGCTCGAGCCCCCCGAGCTTGCCGTAGCCGACGACGACGAACCCCGGCCGCGCACCATCGGGGCAGCGCGGCGCGCCGTGCCGCACGATGAGGGCGCGGCGCACGAGGTCGAGGCTTTCCTCGATCGCCGCCTCCGCGATCCACGCGAGGTGCGCGCCGACCTGCTCCGGCGCGAGCCCCGGGCCGGCGCCGTTGGGCGCGCCCGCGCCGCCGGCGATCGCGGCCGCCGCGACGCGCAGCACGTGCGAATGCCGGAACTCGCGCAGCACCTCCATCTGGAGCTCGAGGTCTTCGGCCGGGATATGCGCCAGGCACTGGCGCAGCTCGTCCGTCAATCGCGCGTGCGTGAGCGGCTCGTACAGGCTGCGCGGATCGAGCAGCTCATCGAGCACGATCGGATGTTGCGCGACCCAACCGGCGATCCACGGGCTCGCGCCGAGGAGCTTCACGAGCTGCGCGAGCGCCATGGGATTTTCGATGAGCAGCGCGAGATAGGCCGAGCGCCGCCCGATGGCCTCGAGCAGGTTCACGAGGCGCGCGAGCGTGGTCTGGGGATCGGGGCTCGCGCCCGCGGCCGCGAGCATGAGCGGCACGAGCCGGTCCATGCGCGCCTTGCCCTCCGCGGAGAAGGCGCCGTAGGCCGGGCCCGAGCGCAACCCCTCGAGCAGCGCGAGCGCGGCCGCGGGCTCCGGGTATCCGGCCCGGCGCAGCGCCTGCTGGGCCGCGTCTGCGTCCGGCGGGCCGGGCCAGACGGCGCCGAGGGCGTCTGCGGCCTGCGGCTGCGCCGCGCCCGGCGGCGGCGCGAACATGCCCGCGAACAGCTCCTGCACCCGGTGGCGGTGGCGCGCGAGCGCGGCCTCGAACGTCGCCCAGTCGGCGAACCCGGCGGCGAAGGCGAGCCGCAGCCGCTCGCGCTCGTCCGAAGGCAGTTGCTGCGTCTGGCGGTCGTCCGCCATTTGCAGCCGGTGCTCGACGTTGCGCAGGAACACATAGGCCGCGGCGAGCTCGCGCTCTTCCTCCCGGCCGATGTGCCCGGCGGCGGCGAGCCGCGGCAACACCTTGAGCAGCGCCGGCTCCTGGAGCTGCGGCTCGCGCCCGCCGCGGATGAGCTGGAGCGCCTGCGCCAGGAACTCGATCTCGCGTATGCCGCCGGGGCCGAGCTTGATGTTGCCCTGCATCCCCTTGCGCTCCACCTCGCGCGCGATCATGGACTTCATCGCGCGGATGCCCTCGAGCGTCCCGTAATCGAGGTACTTGCGAAAGACAAACGGCTTGAGGCGCGCGCGCAGCTCCTCGCCCGCGGCGCGGCTGCCGGCACAGACGCGCGCCTTGATGAGCGCATAGCGCTCCCACTCGCGCCCGTGGGTCTGGTAGTAGTGCTCCAGGGCGTCGAAGGAGAGCGCGAGCGGCCCGCTCGCGCCGTTGGGCCGCAGGCGCATGTCCACGCGAAACACGAAGCCCTCGGCGGTGGCCTCGTTGAGCGCGTTGATGAGCGACTGGCCGAGCCGCACGAAGAACTCGTGGTTGCTCAGGCCGCGCGCGGTCTCACCCTCCTCGGTGTAGGCGAAGACGAGGTCGATGTCTGAGGAGAAGTTAAGCTCCCGCCCCCCGAGCTTTCCGAGCCCCAGCACTACCATCGCGGCCGGCGCGCCGCCGACGCCCACAGGCGCGCCGTGGCGCGCCGTGGCCCAGAGGTTAAGGTGCTCGAGCGCCGCCGCGAGACAGGCGTCGGCGAGCTCCGTGGCCGCCGTCACGACCTCGTCGAGATCGGCCCAGCCGGCGAGATCGCGGAACGCGAGGCGCAGCATTTCGCGCCGGCGCAGCAGGCGCAGGCGGCTCTTGAGCGCGGGTTCGTCCGGCACACCGGCGAGCTCGCGCTCGATGCGCCGGCCGAGCTCGCCGGCGGCGTAGGCGCGGAGCAGGTCGCGCGACTCGATCAGCTCGCGCAGCACCTCCGGGTGCTGCACGCAGGTGCGCGTGACGAACTCGCTCGCAACAAACACACGGGGCAGCGCGGCGACCCAGTCGCCGCCGGGCACGGCCATTGCGCCAAGGTCCGAAAGCTGCGCGCCGACCTGCCGCGCGTCGTCTTCCGCCAGGGCACGCAGGCTGAGCGGGATCTGCGCGAGCGCATCCGTGAATCTGTTTTCGCCGGCTTCCATACCCGGATCATTGTAAGCGGTCGTCCGGGGAAATCTCGCCCCAGAAAAGGAAAGGCCCCGCACGCGGGGCCTTTCGGTACCGCCGACCGACAGCGGCCTACATCTTCGTGCCAACCTTGCCACCGGCATCGGCGGCCGTCTGCGGCGCCGGACGGGCCACCAGGCGCGCCGGAAGCTCATGCAGCGCGGGACTGAACCGGGCGTACTCGGCGTAGTCGCGGATGCTGCCATCGAGGTTGTCCAGGACGTAGCGATTATCCACCACCAGCACGGCATGCGTTTTATCCATCAACTCGAACGTCGCGACCTTGAGTCGCTCCTCGCCCACACCTCGGTCCTGCAGGGCGTAGACCTTGCGCATCACATAGCCCTTGCAGTCGATGAAATCGGCCCGGGCGAGTTCCTCGCGCGAGGGCAGGCCGCTCTGGCAGGTGTTCAGCGGACAGGGCCGGGCCTGGTTCGCCTCGATGTTGACCTGGTTCAGGGTTTTATCGAAGCTCGTCGCGCCCGGATAGGCATCGGGCGCAAAAGCCGCCGGCTGCTCGAATGAAACGCAGGCCGGCAGAAATGCGGCAATGCATACTGCCAACAGCTTGTTCATAAACGGCTCCTTGATCGATTCGGCCGATCGCACCGCGCCGACGTGATGCACCCGGCACACGTGGGTCACGGCGCAGGTACCACAACCTTTATCGTCAAGGAGTGTGCATTCTTTAGGCCAAGTTTCGGTTTCGGCCACAGGTGGCGGGCCGGTATTACAGATATTGCGTGGTTTCAGCCGGTTGCCGGCCAGGCTTGGCCGGCGGGTGGAAATACGTCGTACCATAAAGAAAGGCCCCGTTTCCGGGGCCTTTCGGTTATTGCGAGAAAGCGGGGCGGCCTACATCATGCCTTCCATGCCGCCCATGCCACCGCCGCCACCACCACCGCCGGCAGCTTCGTCCTTCGGCAGCTCGGCGATCATGGCCTCGGTGGTGATCATGAGGCCGGCGATGGAGGCCGCGTTCTGCAGCGCCGAGCGCGTCACCTTGGTCGGGTCGAGGATGCCCATTTTCACCATGTCACCGTACTCGCCGGTCGCGGCGTTGTAGCCGTAGTTCGTCTCCTTGGCTTCCGCAACCTTCTGGTACACGACCGAGCCTTCGGCGCCGGCGTTCTCCACGATCAGGCGCAACGGCTCTTCCATCGCGCGCAGCGCGATCTTGACGCCAACGTCCTGGTCGTGGTTGTCGCCCTTGAGGTTCTGCGTCTTGATGGCGTTGATGGCGCGCACCAGGGCGACACCGCCGCCCGGCACAACGCCTTCCTCGACCGCCGCGCGCGTGGCGTGCAACGCATCTTCGACACGCGCCTTCTTTTCCTTCATCTCGACCTCGGTCGCGGCACCGACCTTGATGACGGCGACACCGCCGACGAGCTTGGCCAGGCGCTCCTGCAGCTTTTCCTTGTCGTAGTCGGAGGTGGCCTCCTCGGCCTGGGCGCGGATCTGCTTGATACGCGCCTCGATGTCGGCCTTCTTGCCGGCGCCGTCAATGATGGTGGTGTTGTCCTTGTCCACCACAATGCGCTTGGCGTGGCCGAGCGCATCCACGGTCGCGCTCTCGAGGTTCATGCCGACTTCCTCGGAAATCACTTGGCCGCCGGTGAGGATGGCGACGTCCTGCAACATCGCCTTGCGGCGGTCGCCGAAGCCCGGGGCCTTCACGGCGCAGACCTTGAGGATGCCGCGGATGTTGTTCACCACCAGCGTCGCGAGCGCCTCGCCCTCGACGTCCTCGGCGATGATCAGCAGCGGCTTGCCCTGCTTGGCCACGCCCTCGAGGATCGGCAGCATGTCGCGGATATTGCTGATCTTCTTGTCGGTGATGAGGATGAGCGGGTTCTCGATCTCGGCGCTCATCGTCTCCTGCTTGTTGATGAAGTACGGCGAGAGGTAGCCGCGGTCAAACTGCATGCCCTCGACGATGTCGAGCTCGTTTTCCAGGCTTTGGCCCTCTTCCACCGTGATCACGCCTTCCTTGCCGACCTTGGCCATGGCCTTGGCAATGATGTCGCCGATGTTGGTGTCGGAGTTGGCCGAGATCGTGCCGACCTGGGCGATTTCCTTCTCGTCGGAGCAGGGCTTGGAGATCTTCTTGAGCGCCTCGACCGCCGCGATGACGGCCTTGTCGATGCCGCGCTTCAAGTCCATCGGGTTCATGCCCGCGGCGACGGATTTGAGGCCCTCGCGCAACATCGCCTGGGCGAGCACGGTGGCGGTCGTGGTGCCGTCGCCGGCGACATCGGAGGTCTTGCTCGCGACCTCCTTCACCATCTGCGCACCCATGTTCTCGTATCTGTCCTTGAGTTCGATCTCCTTCGCCACGCTCACGCCGTCCTTGGTGACGGTTGGCGCGCCGAAAGATTTCTCGAGCACCACGTTGCGGCCCTTGGGGCCGAGGGTGACCTTCACCGCGTCGGCCAGGATGTTGACGCCGCGCAGCATACGCGTGCGCGCGGAATCGCCGAAAATAACGTCTTTAGCAGCCATAGTTTCCTCGCTTGTAAAATTACTTCTCGATCACGCCCATGATGTCTTCTTCGCGCATCACGAGCAGTTCTTCGTTGTCGACCTTCACCTCGGTGCCGGAATATTTGCCGAAGAGAATCTTGTCGCCGACCTTGACGTCGAGCGGGCGCACCTTGCCGTCTTCCAGGATCTTGCCGTTGCCGACGGCCATTACCTCACCCTGGATCGGCTTCTCCTTGACGGTATCGGGGATAACGATGCCGCCCGGGGATTTGCGCTCTTCTTCGACGCGGCGCACGATCACACGGTCATGAAGGGGACGAATTTTCACTGTGGTTTCTCCTTTTGCAGCGGGTTTGGCACTCATTACGATTCCTCCTTTGTTTCTGCGAGTGTTTCAAGAATGCCGTAATTAATGTTTTTGCCGAGGCCGGCACTCGACAGCAGTGATTGTTAGCACTCGGCAGAGAAGAGTGCTAATCATATTCTGCGGGAGCCGGCTGTCAACCCCCAAAAGACGCCGCGGGCGCTGCGCGCGAAAATTCGCTAGAATAATCAACGTTTAGAGACATCCATGTGGCTCTTCGATACGTCATTTAACCTAACTTCTGGTTTCCGAGCACAGCTTCCTTCCAAAAAGTCCCCGCCCGAGGTTCCGGCAGGGGGCGCGGCGATGATGAAAATCGTATGACTTCCCGTTTATTGCAGCGGCATCGTGGCTTCGATCCCGGGTCATCGGAGAAACAGCCCATCGGGAATGTTCCAGTGGATTCATGCCGCCGCAATAAACCCAATCCATGAAACGGCAACCCTACCAGTTGGTGCTGACCACCTGCCCCAGCGCCGCCGCGGCCCGGCGCATCGCCCGCGCGCTTGTCGAGGAGCGTCTGGCCGCCTGCGTGAATATTCTGCCGATCCAGCAGTCCGTCTACCGCTGGCGCGGCAAGGTCGCGTCGGCGCGCGAGTTGCTGCTGCTGGTCAAATCCCGCGCCCGTGCCTACGGCGCGATCGAAAAGCGCATCCTGGCGCTTCATCCCTACGAACTTCCAGAGATCGTCGCGGTCCCACTGGCCGACGGGTACGCCCGCTACCTCTCGTGGATAGCCGATCCGGACAAATCCGTATGATGCGACCGCCCGCCCTGCTCCTCGCCGTGCTGCTCCTCATGCCGGCAGTCGCCACGGCACAGGAGGAAGAGCTGCTTGAGCCGGACAAGGCCTTCGCGCTCACGACACGGGTGCTCGATGGCAACACGCTCGAGGCGAATTGGAACATCGCGCCCGGTTATTACCTGTACCGGGACAAGATCAAGTTCGAGGCGCTGGATGGCGGCGTTGCGCTCGGGAGCCCGGTATTCCCGGGCGGCAAGCAAAAAGACGACCCGCTTTTCGGGCGCGTCGAGACCTACACCAAGTCCGTTCGGGTGCGTCTGCCGATCGACCGCGCCGGGGCCGGCGCGGCGCGCCTCAAGATCACGTTCCAGGGCTGCAACGAGCCTATCGGTGTGTGTTACCCGCCGATCGTAAAGGAAGTCGTCTTCAACCTCCCGGCGCCCAAAGCCGCCGCGGCAATAGCCGCCGCGCCCGCGCGCTCGCTGAAAGATGTTCTTACTTCCGCCGGCACAGAGCAGGAGGTCATGGACCCGGAGCTCGCGTTCGGCGTGGGTGTGATGCCCGAAGGCGGCGCCGCGCTGCGCGTGCGCGTGACGGTCGCCGACTGCTGTTACCTCTACCGCGACAAGACCCGCTTCGAGCTTGCCCGCGCGGACGGAGCGCCGCCCGCGGGCGTGCGGCTCGGCGCCTACACGCTCCCGCCGGGCAAGGAAAAGACCGATGAGTTCATCGGCAAGACCGAGGTCTATACCGGGAGCTTCGAGATGCGCCTTGCGCTCGAAGGCGCCGCCGGCAAGACCGCCGATCTCGCACTCAGAATGACTTATCAGGGTTGCGCCGAGACGCCGGTGGCGATCTGCTATCCGCCGAGCACGAAGACCTTCCCGCTGCGCTTGAGGGCCGGCGCGCTCACCGTCGATACCCCGGCCGCGCCGCCGTTCGCGCCCGAGGCGGGCGACACGCTGCGCGCACGCGTGGACGCCGGAACCTTTCTGCTCGCCATGCTCGCCGCCTTCGGCACCGGGCTGCTGCTGACCTTCACGCCCTGCGTGTTGCCCATGATCCCGATCCTTTCCAGCGTGATCGTGGGCGCGAGCAACGGGAAAATCACCAAGCTGCGCGGGGGTCTGCTCTCGGCGAGCTACGTCCTCGGCACCGCAGTGACCTATACCGCGGCCGGCGCGATCGCCGGCGCCACCGGCGAGCAGCTGCAGGCCTACTTCCAGAACCCCTGGATCATCGGGATCTTCAGCGCGCTGTTCGTGGCCCTGGCGTTCTCCATGTTCGGGTTCTATGAGCTGCACATACCGGCCTTCATCCAGTCGTTCCTGCATCACCACTCCAGCCGCCTGCACCATCATTCCAAGCGCTTCCGCGGCGGGGTGTTCTTCGGGGTGTTCCTGGTGGGACTGTTCGCGGCGCTGATCGTCGGCGCCTGCGTCTCGCCGCTCATCATCTCCGCCCTCGGCGCGGCCATCGCCAGCCGCGATCCCTACCTGGGCGGCGCGATCATGTTCTCCATGGCCCTCGGCATGGGTGCGATCCTGATCGCGATCGGCGTCGGCGCCGGGTTCCTGTTGCCGCGCGCGGGACCCTGGATGGAGCGCACCAAGCACGTGTTCGGTGTGCTGCTCATTGCGGTCGCAATCTATCTCCTGGGCTTCATCCCCCAGGTGCCGGTGCTGCTCGCCTGGGCGGCGCTCTTTATCGTCTCGGCGATCTATCTGGGCGCGACCGAGAGTCTGCCCCACGGCGCGAGCGGCTGGCGCACCCTCTCGAAGGGCTTCGGGACTTTACTGCTCGCCTGGGGCGTGATCGCGCTGCTCGGGGGGCTTGCCGGCAACCGCGATATTTTGAGTCCGCTGCCCATCGGCGTATCGGGCGGGGGGCTGAGCATCGGCGCGCCGGCGACGCCCGCGGCCGCGGAGCGCCTGTTCACGCGCGTGAAAACCCTGCGCGAGCTCGAGACGCGCCTGGCCGAGGCCAAAGCCGCGGGCAAACCGGCGATCCTCGATTACTATGCCGACTGGTGCACCGATTGCCTGCGCATGGAGAAAGCGACTTTTGCCGATGCGCGCGTGCGCGCAGATCTGGAAGGCCGCTTCGTGCGGCTTCAGGTCGACGTCACCAATCCCGCCGACCCCGAGGTCAAGGCCATCAAGGGCCGCTTCGGCGTATACGGCCCGCCGGCGCTGCTGTTCTTTGGCCCGAGCGGCGTGGAGCAGCGGGCGCTGCGCACGTACGGGTTTCGCGCGGCCGAGGAATTTCTCGCGTTACTGCGCAAAGTTTAAGCCGTGAACAGTGAACGGTAATCGGTGATCGGTAAACCGAAAACACAGCCGCCTATTGTTCCCGGTTCACGGATCACTGTTCACCGTTTATGAGCCACTCATGACTTCATCCACAAGAAACATCCTGCTCCTGGTAACGGCGCTGGCCGCCGTCGCCGGCGCCTACTCGGTCGGCCAGAAGCTCACTACCACCGGCCCCTCTTCCCGGCTGGGCGAGGCGCCAACCGGAAAGGTCGAATTTGCGCTCCCCGACCTCGAGGGGAAAGCCAGAGCGCCGGGCGACTGGGCCGGACGGGTGGTGGTACTTAACTTCTGGGCCACCTGGTGCCCTCCGTGCCGGGACGAGATCCCGCTGTTCATCGAGCTGCAAAACAAATACGCGGCGCAGGGGCTGCAAATCGTGGGCATCGCCATAGATTCCAAAGACAACGTCGCGTCCTACCGCAAAACCGCAGGGATCAACTACCCCTTGCTGCTCGGCAGGGACGAGGGGCTCCCCCTGATGAAGCAGTACGGCAACACCCCCGGCGCGCTTCCTTTCAGCGTGGTGATCGGCCGCAATGGTGAGGTCATTACACGCAAGCTCGGGGTCTTTAAGCGCGATGAGATTCTGAATCTCGTTCAGGCGGCCCTGCGGACCTGATTTACTGAACATCCGGTTTTTTGCCGGTAACTTGCCGCGATCTTTCGTGTTTTAACCGCCATCTCTCGGGCCGCGGCCGACCGTCTGGACAAACCGGGATGGCCTAGGCACAATGTCGCCTCTCCGAAGATAGCAACAATTGAAAGCGTTATTGCGCAATTTCAGCGCTGACGCGAAGATTCTCCGCCGCTTAACCGCCGAATCGCCCTTTTATGGCTGAACTGCTGGTCCTGAATGGTCCCAACTTGAACCTGCTCGGCGAACGCGAGCCGGAGCACTATGGCGCGGACACCCTCGAGCGCATCAACGCGCGTCTGGCGCAGCAGGCCGAAGCGGCGGGACACCGGATTGGGTTTTTCCAGAGCAACGCCGAGCACGAACTCGTTGGGCGGGTCCAGCAGGCGATGAAAGAAGGCGTGGCATTCATCGTTATCAACCCCGCCGCCTTTACCCACACAAGTATCGCGCTGCGCGACACGCTGGCGGCGGCCAAGATCCCCTTCATCGAGGTCCATCTCTCCAACGTGCACGCCCGCGAGTCGTTCCGCAAGCATTCGTACTTCTCCGACCTCGCCGCGGGCGTAATCAGTGGCCTCGGGGCCCAGGGCTACGAGCTGGCCCTTGCCGCAGCGATTGAAAAACTAAAAAAGAAGTGAAACCGCAGATAAACGCAGATTATTGAAAAAGCCGAATCTGTTTTGATTTTTATCTGCGTTTATCCGTGTTCATCTGCGGTTACGCAGTTTTAAAGGAGTAAAAATGGACATACGCAAGGTCAAGAAATTGATCGAGATGCTGGAGGAGTCGAGCCTCGCAGAAATCGAGATCAAGGAAGGCGAGGAATCCATACGTATCAGCCGCACGAGCGGCGGCGCCGTGGCCGCCGTATCCGCGGCGCCGGTCACGGGTCATGCCCCGGCGCCCGTTCAGTCACCCGCCCCGGCAGACGCGGCCAAACCCGGGCTGCCTGCCGGGCACGTCGTTACCTCACCCATGGTCGGCACCTTTTACCGCACCCCCTCCCCCGGGGCGAAGTCTTTCGTCGAGGTCGGCAGCCAGGTCAGTATCGGCGACACCCTGTGCATCATCGAGGCGATGAAGATGATGAACGCCATCGAGGCCGACAAGGCCGGCATCGTCAAGGCGATCCTCAAGGAAAACGGCCAGCCGGTGGAGTTCGGCGAGCCGCTGTTCGTTATTGAATAAGAATTCTTGACGCAGATTAGCGCTGTTTTTTCGGTAATCGCATCTGTGTTTATCTGCGTTCCAAAAATCATATGATCGAAAAAATCGTCATTGCCAACCGCGGCGAGATCGCGCTGCGCATCCAGCGCGCCTGTCGCACGCTCGGCGTTCGCACGGTCGCGGTGCACTCCGAGGCCGATCGCGAGGCCAAATACGTGCGGCTCGCGGATGAATCGGTCTGCATCGGCCCGGCGCGCGCCAGCGACAGCTACCTGAACGTCCCCGCGGTCATCAGTGCCGCCGAGGTCACCGATGCCCAAGCCATCCATCCGGGCTACGGGTTTCTCTCGGAGAACGCCGATTTCGCCGAGCGCGTGGAGCAAAGCGGCTTCATCTTCATCGGCCCGCGCGCCGAGACCATCCGGCTCATGGGCGACAAGATCTCCGCGATCAAGGCGATGAAAAAGGCCGGCGTGCCCTGCGTGCCGGGCTCCGACGGCCCGTTGCCCGAGGATGAGGACAAGATCCTGAAACTCGCCGCCGACATCGGCTACCCCGTGCTCATCAAGGCCGCCGCCGGCGGCGGCGGCAAGGGCATGCGCGTGGTGCACACCTGGGCGGCGCTCTTAAGCTCCGTATCGCTTACGCGCGCCGAGGCCAAGGCCGCGTTCGGCAACGACACGGTGTACCTCGAGAAATATCTCGACGATCCGCGGCACATCGAATTCCAGGTACTCGCCGACACCCATGGCAATGCGATTCATCTCGGCGAGCGCGACTGCTCGCTGCAACGGCGCCACCAGAAGGTCGTGGAAGAATGCCCGGCGCCGGGTCTGCCGGAGAAACTCAGGCACCGGATCGGCGAGCGCTGTGCCGAGGCCTGCCGCAAGATCGGCTATCGCGGCGCCGGCACCTTCGAGTTCCTGTACCAGAACGGCGAGTTCTATTTCATCGAGATGAACACGCGCGTGCAGGTGGAGCATCCGGTGACCGAAATGGTGACGGGCGTGGACATCGTGCGCGAGCAGATCCTGATCGCCGCGGGCGAACGGCTCTCCCACCGCCAGCGAGACATCGCCTGGCGCGGCCACGCCGTCGAATGCCGCATCAACGCCGAGGACCCGCGCAGCTTCGTCCCCTCGCCCGGGCGCATTACCCAGTACCATCCCCCGGGCGGGCCCGGGATCCGCGTCGACACCCACATCTACAACAATTACACGGTGCCGCCCTATTACGATTCGATGATCGCCAAGCTCATCGCCTACGGCGAGACCCGCGCGGTCGCCATCGCGCGGATGCGCATCGCGCTTTCGGAAATGTACATCGACGGCATCAAGACCAACATCCTGCTGCACCAGGAGATCATGAATGACGCCGCGTTTCTGAACGGGGGCGTCAACATCCACTATCTGCAGAAGAAGCTTGGGTTGCAGAGCTAACCGCGTGAGGGGTGAGGTGTGAGGGGTAAAATCGTTATGTGCCTTTCGCTCCTCACCCCTGACTCCTCACGCTTTTTATGCCTTGGCTGAAACTCAAGCTGCACTCGGACAAGGACGAGGCCGAGCGGCTCGCCGCCTGCCTCGAGGAATGCGGGGCAATCGCGGTCACCTTGGAGGACGCCGCCGACGAACCGGTCTTCGAGATCGCCTGGGAGCGGCCGCCGATCTGGTCTGCGGTCCGGCTGACCGCGCTGTTCCCCGAGTACGCGGATGTGGAGGCGGTGCTGGCGCAGGTGGCCCAGGCGCTCGGGCACGAGGTCGCCGGACACCAGACCGACCTGCTCGCCGATCAGGACTGGGCCTGCTCCTGGATGGCTCACTACAAGCCGCTTCAGGTCGGGCACAATCTGTGGGTCTGCCCGAGTTGGCGCACCCCACCCGATCCCACGGCGATCAATATCGTCCTCGACCCCGGGCTTGCCTTCGGCACCGGCGACCATCCGACCACGGCGCTTTGCCTTGAGTGGCTCTCGGAGCAGGCGCTCGCAGGCAAGACCGTGCTCGACTACGGCTGCGGCTCGGGAATCCTCGCGATCGCGGCGCTCAAGCTCGGCGCGAAAGAGGCCTATGCCGTGGACATTGACCCGCAAGCGCTCGCAGTCACGCACCAAAACGCGGCGCGTAACGCGGTCGCCGAGCGCCTGCGGGTATTGCCACCCGAGGACCTGGCGCCGGAATTCGCGGCGGATATCGTGGTGGCCAACATCCTCGCGGGTGCGCTCATCGAGCTGGCGCCGCAGCTCAAGGGCCGGGCGCGCCCGGGCGGCAGGCTCGCGCTTTCGGGTATCCTGGCGGAGCAGGCCGATGAGGTACGCGTGCAGTATGCGCCTGAATTTGCGTTCGAGACGCGCCCGGACCACGGATGGGTGCTGCTCGCCGGCACCCGGCGCGTGAATTCATAAATACTGGAAGAAGCAGTTAACCGCAGATCAACGCAGATAACCGCGGATATTTAATCCTAGAAAAAGCAGTCTAACCGCCAAGGACGCCAAGTGAATGCACGACTTACGCCCCAAAAGTGCGTCACCCAATTGGTGTGCCGCATTTCATTCTTAGCGTTTTGATTCTCTTGGCGATCTTGGCGTCTTGGCGGTTCAAATGCCGTTTTTAGGATAACCCATGTACACCCGCTGCCCGGACTGCCACACCGTCTTTAAGATCACCGAGGCGCAGTTGAGCGCCCGCGAGGGCCGTGTGCGCTGCGGGAAATGCGCCGCCGTGTTCCATGCCGAGCAGCATCTGTTCAACGAACCGCCTGCGATCGCAGCGCAAGAGCAGCCGCAAGCCTCTGACGCCGCGCGCGCGGGGGGGGATGCGGAGACAACCGAACGCAAACCGGTGCCGGCGCCGGTGGCGACCGACCCGGGCGGCATCCCCACGGTCACCGAGCTTACCCTGCTGGCAAGCCCCGGGCGGCGGATTCCGCCGGTTTTCTGGGCGCTCGGCGATGTGGCGTTGCTTCTGCTGCTCGCCTTTCAACTCGCATACTTTTATCGCGATGAACTGGCGCAGTACCCGGAGCTACGTCCGCCGCTGCTCGCATTCTGTGAGCACCTGGACTGTGAGATCCGGGAGCGGCGGGATGTTTCGCAAGTCGAGGTCCTCGAGCAAACCCGAATCGCGCCACATCCCAAATACGAAAACGTACTGCGCATCCACGTCGTCCTGGTCAACCGCGCGGCGTACGCGCAGAACTACCCGCTGATAGAGGTGGGCCTGACCGACAACGGCGGAAATCTCCTCGCCCGACGCGCGTTTTCGCCCGATCAATATCTGGAACCGCCGGCCGTCAAAGACCGTTTGCTCCCGAACGTTGTCGCATCGGCGCAACTCAACGTCACCAATCCGAATAACAAGGCGGTCGGTTATGAAGTTCGCCTGGTGACACCGCCTTGATCGGCAAGAACAGAATCAATTTTCGGAAATCAGGGGCTACAGCGGCAGTTTGCGTACGTAACTAAAATAAATTGTTGTTGCGCCGCGCCCGGTTAGCTCTACATCGACACCGAATTCCCGAATTGCGTCACCGAATTTAAAACCGTTCAACTTTGCAACAACCTGGTGAGGTCTTCCGCTCGTCGCTCCCCCCTTCCCAGCGTGCGGAATTTTTGGTTATGATTCGCCCCTTTCCTCGCGGATACGCGAAAGGGTAAAGAGATCCGACATGAGAATCGGACCCTATACACTAAAGAACAATCTCTTCCTCGCCCCAATGGCGGGCGTCACCGACAGGCCGTTCCGCCAGTTGTGCCGCAGGCTCGGCGCGGGCATGGCGGTCTCCGAGATGGTCGCATCGAACTCGCTGCTGTGGGGCAGCGAGAAGACGCGCCGGCGCGCCGATCACTGCGGCGAAGACGAGCCGCGCGCGGTGCAGATCGTGGGCAGCGATCCGGCGTTGCTCGCGCAGGCCGCGCGCTACAATGTCGAACGCGGCGCGCAGATCGTCGATATCAACATGGGCTGTCCGGCGAAAAAGATCTGCAATGTGTACGCCGGTTCCGCGCTGCTCCAAAACGAAAAGCTGGTCGCCGAAATTCTTCGTGCGGTGGTGCAGAGCGTGGACGCGCCGGTGACCCTGAAGATCCGCACCGGCTGGGACCGGCGTCACCGCAACGCCGTGGCGATCGCGCACATCGCCGAGGACGCCGGCATCCAATTGCTCGCCGTGCACGGGCGCACGCGCGCCGATCTGTTTCAGGGCGCGGCCGAGTACGACACCATCGCCGCCGTCAAGGCGGCGGTGCGCATCCCCGTGATCGCCAACGGCGACATCGCCTCCCCGGAAACGGCCGCCCAAGTGCTGCGCTACACCGGCGTCGATGGGGTCATGATCGGGCGCGCCGCCCAAGGAAACCCGTGGATTTTCCGGGAGATAGCGCACTGTCTCGCCACCGGCCAGAGGCTTCCGCCGCCCGCAATCGCGGAGGTGCGCGATACGCTGCTCGCGCACCTCGAGAACCTGTACGCCTTCTACGGCGAGCACGCCGGCGTGCGCATGGCGCGCAAGCACATCTCCTGGTACAGCAAGGGACATGCGGGCGCCGCGGTGTTCCGCAATACCGTCAACCGCGCGGAAACGGTGCGTGAGCAGCTCGCCCTGGTGCGCGAATTCTTCGCCCGGCAGATCGAGAGCGAGAGGCTGGCGGCATGACGAAGGAGCGCAAAAGCCCCATCGCCGCGTGCGTCAAGAGTGCGCTTGAACGCTACTTCAGCGACGTCAACGGGGAGAAGGTCACGGGCATATACGAGATGGTGATCCACGAGGTGGAGAAGCCGATGCTCGAGATCGTCATGCGCCACGCCAAGAGCAACCAGTGCAAGGCCTCCGAGATCCTGGGCATCAACCGCAACACGCTGCGCAAGAAACTGAAGCTGCACAAACTCGACAAGTAAATGCGGAGTTCGGAATGCGGAATATCGAGGAAAACCCGGTTTGTATGAATATTCGACGCAGAGACACAAAGACGCAGAGAACACCTAAGCCGATCACCCTTTCGCCGGGCATTGTAAATGCAGGCAGCACTTTGAATATCCGCGTTTATCTGCGTTCATCTGCGGTTAATTGTTTTCAACTTTTTGAAATTCCGCATTCCGAATTCCGCACTTCGCATTCGCCATGATTCAGCGCGCCTTAATCAGCGTCTCGGACAAAACCGGTATCGTCGAGTTCGCCAAGGGCCTCAGGGAACTCGGCGTCGAGATCCTCTCCACCGGCGGTACGGCGAAGCTGCTGGCGCAAAACGGCGTGGCGGTGACGGAGGTCGGCGACTACACCGGCTTTCCCGAAATGCTCGACGGCCGGCTCAAGACCCTGCACCCCAAGATCCACGGCGGCATCCTCGGCCGACGCGATCGCGACAGCCACCTCAAGGAGATGCAGCGGCACGGCATCCCGCCGATCGACCTGGTGGCGGTGAACCTCTATCCCTTCGAGGAGACCGTCGCGAAGCCCGACTGCACGCTCGAGCTTGCGATCGAGAACATCGATATCGGCGGCCCGACGATGCTGCGCGCCGCGGCCAAGAACTACACCGCGGTCACGGTGGTCGTGGACAACCGCGACTACGCGGCGGTGCTGGATGAGATGCGCCGCAACCGCGGCGCCGTCGGCCGGGACTTGCGCTATCGCCTGGCGGTCAAGGCCTTCGAGCACACCGCGCGCTACGACGGTGCGATCGCCAACTACCTCGGGGCCGCGCGCTCGGACGGCGCGCACGAGGACTTTCCGCATACCTATAGCACGCAATTTGTGCGCGCCTACCCGCTGCGTTACGGCGAGAACCCGCATCAGAAGGCGGCGTTCTACGTCGAGCATCGCCCGGCCGAGGCCTGCATCGCGACCGCGCGGATGCTGCAGGGCAAGGAGCTTTCGTACAACAACATCGCCGATGCCGACGCCGCCCTGGAGTGCGTCAAGTCCTTCGAGGAAGCCGCCTGCGTGATCGTCAAGCACGCCAATCCCTGCGGTGTGGCGATCGCCGACAGCCCGCTCGAGGCGTACACGCACGCCTACGTCACCGACCCGACCTCGGCCTTCGGCGGCATCATCGCCTTCAACCGCGCGCTCGATGCGCCGACCGCGAAGGCGATTCTCGATCGACAGTTCGTCGAAGTAATTATTGCGCCGGCGGTAAACGAGGACGCGAAGCCGATCCTCGCGGCCAAGCCGAACGTGCGGGTGCTCGAGTGCGGCGCCTGGGGCGCTAGCCGCCCGGCGGCGCTCGACTTCAAGCGCGTGACCGGCGGGCTGCTGGTGCAGGGCGTCGATCGCGCGATGGTGACGGAGAAGGTCCTCAAGATCGTCACCCAGCGCGCGCCGACGCCGCAGGAGCTGAGCGACCTGCTGTTCGCCTGGAAGGTCGTGAAGTTCGTCAAATCGAACGCCATCGTCTTCTGCAAGGAGGGTCGCACCATCGGCGTGGGCGCCGGCCAGATGAGCCGCGTCTACAGCACGCGCATCGCCTCGATCAAGGCGACCGACGCGGGCCTCGAGGTGCGCGGGTCGGTGATGGCCTCGGACGCCTTCTTCCCGTTCCGCGACGGCCTCGACCAGGCGGCCGAAGTGGGCATTACCGCCGTGATCCAGCCGGGCGGCTCGATGCGCGATCAGGAGGTGATCGAGGCCGCGAACCAACACGGCATCGCGATGGTGTTCACCGGCATGCGGCACTTCCGGCATTGAATATGATTATTTGACGCAAAGACGCGAAGGCGCAAAGAGAAGCAAAGGGAAACTAAGCGTGCCTACTCATTTCGTATTTCTTTGCGTCTTTGCGCCTTTGCGTCAAGAACTCTTATGAGAGTTCTCATCATCGGCGGCGGCGGGCGGGAGCACGCGCTCGCGTGGAAGACCGCACTGTCGCCCAGGGTCGAGAAGGTCTTCGTCGCTCCCGGCAATGCCGGCACCGCGCGCGAATCGAAATGCGAGAATGTCGGAATCGGCGCGGAAGACATCGACGGGCTGCTTCGGTTCGCGCAGGGCAATAAAGTCGATCTCACCGTCGTGGGTCCCGAGGCGCCGCTCGTGCTCGGCGTCGTGGACCGTTTCGAAGCGGCCGGGCTGCGCTGCTTCGGACCCACGAAGGACGCCGCGCGGCTCGAGGGCTCCAAGGCCTTCGCCAAGGATTTCCTCGCGCGCCATGGAATTCCCACCGCGGGCTACGGCAACTTCACCGACGTCGCCGCAGCCGAGGCCTATATCAAAAAACTGGGCGCGCCGATCGTGGTCAAGGCCGACGGCCTCGCGGCCGGCAAGGGCGTGGTCATCGCGCGGGATGTGGCCGAAGCGATCCAGGCCGCGCGCGACATGCTCGCCGGCAACGCATTCGGCGCGGCCGGCCATCGCGTGGTGATCGAGGAGTTCCTCGCGGGCGAAGAGGCGAGCTTCATTGTGATGGTGGACGGCGAACACGTACTGCCGCTCGCCACCTCGCAGGACCACAAGCGCCTGCTCGACGGCGACCGCGGGCCCAACACCGGCGGCATGGGCGCATATTCGCCCGCGCCGGTGGTGACGCCGGCGATCCATGCGCGCATCCTGCGCGAGGTGATCGAGCCCACCGTGCGCGGCATGCGCGCGGAAGGTCATCCGTACATCGGCTTCCTCTACGCCGGCGTGATGATCGCGCCGGACGGTACGTCGAAGGTGCTTGAATTCAACTGCCGCTTCGGCGATCCCGAGACCCAGCCGATCCTGTTGCGGCTTCGTTCCGACCTTATCGAGCTTATCGAGGCCGCGCTTGACGGCCGGCTCGATCGCATCGAGGCCAGGTGGGACCCGCGCGCGGCCCTGGGGGTAGTCATGGCCGCGGGCGGCTATCCCGGCACTTATAGCAAAGACGATGTCATCACGGGGCTCCCGACGCAGGACGATCCGGACTGCAAGGTCTTCCACGCCGGCACGACGCTCAAGGACAGCGTCGTCGCCACGAACGGCGGGCGGGTGTTGTGCGTTACGGGCCTCGGCGCTACAGTGAGCGCGGCGCAGAGTCGTGCGTATGACACCGTGCGGCGGATTCATTGGAGCGGCGCGCAGTACCGCAGCGACATCGGCTGGCGCGCGATCGCCCGGGAAAAACAACAATAGACAGGATTAACAGGATTTTTCAGGATTCACAGGATTACTTCACTTCAAAAAATTGCTTTAATCCTGTTAATCCTGAAAAATCCTGTTAATCCTGTGAATTAGTTATGACCAAGACCTTCGTCGCCATCCTCATGGGGTCGGACTCCGATCTCGACACCATGCAGGCCTGCATCGATACGCTCGATAAGCTCGGTGTGGCGCGCGAGGTCAACGTGCTCTCCGCGCACCGCACGCCCGATGCCACGCATGCCTACGTGAAGGACGCCGATCGACGCGGCTGCGCGGTGTTCATCGCCGCCGCCGGCATGGCGGCGCATCTCGCCGGCACGGTGGCGGCGCTGACCCATAAGCCGGTGATCGGCGTACCGATGGAGGGCGGCCCGCTCAAGGGTCAGGACGCGCTGCTCTCCACGGTGATGATGCCGGGCGGGGTTCCGGTCGCCTGTGTCGCCATCGGAAGGGCGGGTGCGAAGAACGCCGCCGTCCTCGCCGCGCAGATCCTCGCGCTTGCGGACCAGGAGCTGGCGCAACGCCTCGCCGCGGACCGCCGGGCCAACGCCGCCGAGGTGCTGGCCAAGAACGAGACGGTGCACAAAAAGTTCGGGAAGTAGCCTGCCGTGTACTTCGGCGAGCTGCGACGAGCGGCAAAAATTCTCCGCCGGGGCGGCATCATCGCCTACGCCACCGAGTACTGCTTCGGCTTCGGTTGCGATCCGCGCAACCGCGCCGCGGTGCTTAAACTGCTGCACCTCAAGCGCCGCCCCGTGAGCAAGGGGCTTATCCTCATCGCCGCGGACGCGGCGCAACTCGCGTCCTATGTCGCGGACGTTCCGCCGCGGGTCTTATCCACCTGGCCCGGTCCGCACACTTGGCTGCTCCCAACGAAGGAAGGCGCGCCCCGCTGGATCGCCGGTCATAACCCACGCATCGCGGTGCGCGTCACGGCCCACCCGCAGGCCGCCGCGCTCTGCAAGGCAGCCGGGATGGCGCTGGTCTCGACCAGCGCCAACCGCGCGGGCGAGGCCCCGGCGCGCAGCCGCCGCGAGGTGCTGCGCCGCTTCGGCGGGCTGCTCGACTATGTCCTGCCCGGCGCCGTCGGCGACGCGCACGCGCCGACGCCGATCCGCGACGCCGTCACGGGCGAGCTCGTGCGGCCGGGATGAGATTATTTTGAACCACAGAGGGCACAGAGGACACGGAGAAACCGAAATTGACAGTGCTAACAGACTTCCTTCGTAAACCTTTATCATTCAATTTCTCTGTGCTCTCTGTGTCCTCTGTGGTGAATTCATAAGGTCACAAGGCCGTGCCCAACATCCAAGCCGTCAAAGATTATCTGCTCGGGCTCCAGGATCGCATCTGCGCGGCGCTGGAGCAGGAAGACGGCGTGGGGAAATTCCGCGAGGACGCCTGGGAGCGCCAGGAGGGCGGCCGCTCCCGGCAGCCTGCAGCGCGCGAGATTGGCACGTCCGTGTACGGCAGCGGAGGCGCGCGCGTGCTGGCGGAGGGGGCGGTGTTCGAGCAGGCGGGTGTGAACTTCTCGCACGTGCGCGGCACGGAGCTGCCGGCCTCGGCGAGCGCGCGCCGGCCGGAGCTTGCAGGCCGCGCGTTCGAGGCCCTGGGCGTTTCCGTCGTCGTCCACCCGCGCAATCCCTACGTGCCGACCTCGCACTGCAACGTGCGCTTCTTTACCGCCGAGAAGGCGGGAGCCGAACCGGTGTGGTGGTTCGGCGGGGGCTTCGATCTCACGCCCTATTACGGCTTCGCGGACGACTGCGTTCACTGGCACCGGACGGCGCGGACCGCCTGCGAGCCCTTTGGCGCCGATTACCATCCGCGCTTCAAGAAATGGTGCGACGAATACTTTTTTCTGACGCATCGCAACGAGCCACGCGGCGTGGGCGGGCTGTTCTTCGATGATCTCAGCGAGCGCGGTTTCGACCACTGCTTCGGCTTCGCGCGGAGCGTGGGCGATCATTACCTCGCGGGATATCTGCCGATCGTGAAAAAACGCAAGGCCACGCCTTACGGCGATCGCGAGCGCGATTTTCAGCTTTACCGCCGCGGGCGTTACGTGGAATTCAATCTCGTGTACGACCGCGGCACCCTCTTTGGGCTTCAGTCCGGCGGCCGCGCGGAATCCATCCTGATGTCGCTTCCGCCGCTCGTGAAATGGCGCTATAACTGGAGGCCGGAGCCGGGAACGGCGGAGGCCGAACTCCTCGAGGTTTTTCTTAAACCTCGGGATTGGGTTTGAGGCCTGAAACCCGAGGAGGCGACATGGCTGCGGATACTTTGCCCACCGAACAACCCACGTTACGCGTGGTGCCACTGCCGGCGGACACCAACGCCGCGGGCGATATCTTCGGCGGCTGGATCATGTCGCAGGTGGACATCGCCGGCTCTATCGTCGCGAGCCGCCGCGCCGGTGGGCGCATCGTCACCGTTGCGGTGAACTCGTTTTTTTTCAAAAAGCCGGTGTTCGTGAGCGACGTGGCGAGCTTCTACGCCAAGGTGACCGGCGTGGGCACGACCTCGCTCACCGTGGATGTCCGGGTCTTCGCCGAGCGCGGCTGGCACTCGGAAAATCCCGGCGAGGTCGTGATGGTCACCGAGGCGACGCTGACCTATGTGGCGCTCGACGCGAACCGCCGCAAGCGCCCGGTGCCGCCGGAATAACCCACGGGAGCGATCGCATGGGAAACCTCGCGCCAGAGCGCCGATTCTTGCGCCACTGCGGCCTTCTCGGTGCAGGGCTATGCCTGGCGCTCGGCCTCGCACCGGCCCAGGCCGATGACGAACCCGCTCAACCCGCTCTGGCGGTTTTGCAGCACGGGCGCGGCGGCGCGCTCGTCAATACCGCCATCCCGCCGAAGGCAGGTCTCTCCCCATCACCCAACGCCGGCAAGCCGCAGGAAAAATGGCGCGTCCTGCCGGGCGGCGCCATACAGCCCGGAACGCAGCCACCCGAACGCACGGTGGCGCTCTATCAGGGAAGCGGTGTCGAGCGGATTTTGCTGTGCTCGATCCGCATCCGCTATTACCGGAACGCGGACGGGACGTGGTCGGCGCATTTTCAGCTCATCGAGGAGCCGCTCTTCATCCGCGCCGGCGATCGCTGGATACCCTTTGCAACTCCGGGCGGCGCGCCGAACCTGATCGTGCTCACGAGCGCGAGCCTGCCGAACGCCGAAGGCTTCTACCCTTGGCTGGAATTCGGCCTGTCCAGCGGCCCGGTCGCGATCGATGGGTGGATCGTTGAGTAACCGAGTTCAAAGTTCCAAGTTTCAGGTTCAAGGCACCCTGGAAAACCTTGAACTTTGAACTTTGAACTATTTTTTCTTCGCCGCCTCTATGAACGCCGAAATCAGATCGATTGGCAGCGGGAACACGATCGTGGAGTTCTTGTCGGCGGCGATCACGGTCAACGTCTCGAGGTAACGCAACTGGATCGCCTGCGGCTGCTGGGCCAGCACCTGCGCCGCCTGCGCCAGCTTCTCGGAGGCCTGCAACTCGCCCTCGGCGTGGATCACCTTGGCGCGCCGTTCGCGTTCGGCCTCAGCCTGGCGCGCAATGGCGCGCACCATGGTGGGATCGATATCCACGTGCTTGATCTCGACGCTCGTCACCTTGATGCCCCAGGCGTCGGTGGCGGCGTCCAGGATCTTCTGGATATCGACATTGAGCTTGTCGCGCTCGGCGAGCATCTCGTCGAGCTCGTGCTTGCCGAGCACGGAGCGCAGGGTGGTCTGGGCGAGCTGGTTGGTGGCGCCGTAGTAGTCCTCCACCTGGATGATGGCGCGCTGCGGGTCGATGACGCGGAAGAACACCACCGCGTTGACCTTGACCGAGACGTTGTCGCGCGAGATCACATCCTGCGGCGGCACATCCATCACCACGATGCGCAGGTCCACCCGCACCATCTGCATCACGCCGGGAATCACGATGATCAGCCCCGGACCCTTGACCTTCCAGAAGCGCCCGAGCAGGAACACGACGCCGCGCTCGTATTCGCGCAGGATGCGGAACGAGGAGAAGATCAGCAGTACGACGATGAGCAGGACGAAGCTCGATGAAATAAATGCCATGTTACGTGCCCTCCGGTGTGTACGGTTCGACGATCAAGATCAGCCCTTCCCGCTCGACCACCCTCACTTTCTGGCCGCGCTTTAGGGGCGCGCGCGTGCGCGCCTGCCAGTCCTCGCTGTGCACGTGCACGCGCCCGCTCTCCGCGAAGTCCTCGAGCGCCGCGCCGACGGCGCCGATCATCTCCTCACCGCCGCTCACCACGGCGCGCCTGCGCGCCTTGACCGCCAGCGCTACCACGGCGAAGAAGAACAACGCGCTCGCCACCGCGACCGTCGCGATGAGCGGCCAGGCGATGGTGTAGCCCTCGACGTCGGTATCCATCAATATGATCGAGCCCACGGCGAACGCGATCACCCCGCCGATCCCGAGCGCGCCGAAGCTCGGCATGAACGCCTCGGCCACCATGAAGACGATCCCGAGCAGAATGAGCCCCAGGCCCGCGTAACTGATGGGCAGGACCTGGAACGCATAGAGCGCGAGCAGTAAACAAATGCCGCCGACCACGCCGGGCAGCACGTAGCCGGGGTTCCAGAGCTCGAAAAACAGTCCGTAGATCCCGAGCAGCATGAGGATGTAGGCGATGTTGGGATCGGTGATGACGGACAGCAGCTTGCTGCGCCAGTCCGGATCGATGGTGGTCACCAGGCGGTCCTTGGTCGAAAGCGTCGCCTGGCGGGAGTCGATGGTGAGCTTGCGGCCGTCGAGCTTTTTCAGAAGATCCGGCACGTCGGCGGCGAGGAGATCGGCGACATTCTGCTTCACCGCCTCCTCGGCCGGCAGCGACGCCGCCTCGCGCACGGCCTTCTCCGCCCACGCGGCGTTGCGCCCGCGCATCTGCGCGAGGCTGCGGATGTAGGCGATGGCGTCGTTCAGGGCCTTCTCGTCCAGGCCCGGCTTCGCGGGCTTGGCCTTGTCCTGCTTGTCCTTGCCGCCCTCGTCCTTTCCTTCCGGCCGCGGCGGCTGCTGCGGCGCGCCCGGGTCGGGCACGCCGCCGATGCGCACCGGGGTGGCCGCGCCGAGATTGGTGGCCGGGGCCATGGCCGCGACGTGCGAGGCGAGCAATATATAAGTGCCGGCGCTCGCCGCCCGCGCCCCCGAGGGTGCGACGAAGGTCGCCACCGGCACGGGCGAGGCCAGGATGTCCTGGATGATCTTGCGCATCGAGGTGTCGAGCCCGCCCGGGGTGTCCATGCGCAGCACCACGAGCATGGCGTTCATGTCCTTGGCCTTGGCCAGGCCGCGGCTTACGTAATCGGCGGTCGCGGGGCCGATCGCACCGCTCACGTTCAGGAGCACGACTTGCCCGGGCGCAACCGCATCCTTGGCCGGCGACATCCACGGCCAAGCGGCAAGCAGTAACAAGAACAGGATACGCAAGCGCCGCATAGCGACTTACACCTTACCAAAGAACAACGCCCCGGGCGAATGAGCCCCTATTGCGCCCGGGGTTTAGACCGCTCCCGTGCTCCAGATGTTTCAATCCTTTGCTTGAGGCGCGCCAGATTGCGCTCGAAGTCGCCGCCCATCAGGCGGTCGAGCGGGAGGATGAAATACCGGCCCAGGAGTTTGCCCTCGACGTCCCCGTGGGAGCTCCATATGACCCGGGTCCCTTCGGCAACGGGCGCGAGCGCGAACTCGCCGCGCATCGTGAATTCGCCCTCGTTGAAGGCGAGATCGTAGGCCAGGAACTCGCGCGGGCGGCTTTCGACGATCTTCAGCTCGCCGCGGCTCTTGCGGTCGGCCCAGCGCATGATCGCGCCCACGCCCGCATCGGGTCCCTCGAAACTGACCTGGCGTTCCGTGCCCTCGTCGTACCAGACGGTCCACTCGGACCACTTCTTGAGCGTGTTGAGATAGGGAAAGACGGCGGCGGGCGGCGCGTGGACGACAATCGCGCGCTCGACCTTCCAGGTCGCGGGCAGAAACAGCGCCACGACGAGCCCGAGCACGAGCACGCCGACACCGGCGAGCAGAGTGCGCGTGAGTATTTTCATGCGCCGTGCCGTTCTTCCGCTATTGGGTTCCATCGGGTCGCCTCAACGTGTGCGGGCCATGTAGCCCAGAATGAACTCGAGGACCTCGAAGCGGTTGTACGCCTCCTGGAGACCCCGGCCCCAGACGGTCGCGCCGTGGGCGCGCACGAGGAGCGCGCTGACCGCGGGCGGGGCCTTGCGAAAACGCCTGCCGATCTCCTCGGCAATCCGCGCCACATCGAGCGTATTCTCGAAAAGCGGCAGATCGGCCTTGGGTTTCTGTTCCCAGATGTCGAGGCCTTTGACCATCTCGATCTGCGGCAGCCGCAATGCCCTGGCCTTCGGCCTGGCGCGCGCCGAGACCAGGCAGGCGTCCACGCTGTGACCGTGCAGGCAGGCGCGCGCCTCCGGGGCGAGCGCATAGATCGCCCGGTGGATGGCGGTTTCGGCGGAGGGCTTGTTGCCGGCGCGCGCGCTTTCGATGACCGCGCCGTCGGCCGCGCGCACCAGCAGAAAATCGCTCTCGTCGAGCCGTCCCTTGGGTTGGCCGCTGGCCGTGACCCAGAAATGCTCGGCGTCCTCGCGCGCGCTCAGGTTCCCGGCCGTGCCGTGCATCCAGCCGCGCGCGTGAAAGTCGCGCGCGATCTCAACCAATGCCGCGCGCGCGGAAAGCCGATCCAGTGAGTTCGCCATTTCTGCCGGGTACCTGCGGGTCGTCTGAAGCGGCCCGGTCCGACCGCGCAACCATTGTAAACCACAAACCCGAGGCGCGTCCGCGCCGGCGTCGCTATACTGGAGGAAGCGCAACCGGAGCCGTCCGCTTCGGCGCCCAGACCAGCAAATGGCCAGCCGCCCGCACACACCATCGGCCGACAAGGACTCGAGCGAATCGCCCCGGACCGCGCCGCCGGAGCGCAAGCTCGATTTGTCCGAGGCGGTCCGGCTCCTGGTCGCTGACGGGCGGCTGTCCCAGGACGACGCGGCGGCGCTCACGCGCGAGGGCCGCGCCGCGACCCGAGCCGGCGCGCACCCCCTCACCGTCATCGCCGACAAAGGCTTCAAGGACCTGCGGCCGCCGCATAAATCACTCACCGCGGAGGCGCTCACCCAGTGGCTCGCTGAGCGCAGCGGCCTCGCCTACGAGCGCATCGATCCCCTGAAGATCGACGTCGCCGCGATCACCGGGGTGGTGTCCTACGCCTATTGCGCGCGCCGCGGGATCCTGCCGATCCGGGTGAACGAGGACGCCGTCACCTTCGCCACCGCCGAACCGCATATCGCCGAGTGGGTGGACGAGCTCGCCCGCGCGCTGCGCAAGAAGATCACGCGCGTGCTCGCCAACCCCGCGGACATCGCCCGCTACCTCGATCAGTTTTACTCCCTGAGCCGCTCGGTCCAGCGCGCCCAGGCCGACGCGGCGGCGCCGAGCATCGTCACGAACCTCGAGCAACTGGTGCAGCTCGGGCGCGCGGGCCGGCTCGATGCGAACGACCACCACATCGTGCAGGTCGTGGATTGGCTCTTGCAGTACGCCTTCGAGCAGCGCGCGAGCGACATCCATCTGGAACCCAGGCGCGAGCAAGCCGAGGTGCGTTTTCGCATCGACGGCGTGCTGCACCCGGTCTACGAGATGCCGGCGCCGGTGATGGGCGCGGTGATCGCGCGCATCAAGTCCGTCGGGCGCATGGACGTCGCCGAGAAGCGCCGGCCCCTGGACGGGCGTCTGAAGACCCGCACGCCCGAGGGCGACGAAGTAGAACTGAGACTTTCCACCATCCCCACGGCGGTGGGCGAGAAGATGGTGCTGCGCATCTTCGACCCCACGGTGCTCGTGCGCAGCTTCGAGGGATTGGGCCTGAGCCCACACGAGGTGAAGCTCTGGGAAGGCATGGTCGCGCTGCCGCACGGCATCATCCTCGTCACCGGCCCCACGGGCTCGGGCAAGACCACGACGCTGTACTCGACGCTCAAGCAGCTCGCCCGGCCCGAGGTGAACGTCTGCACCATCGAGGACCCGATCGAGATGGTGGAACCGGCCTTCAACCAGATGCAGGTTCAGCCCAATATCGAGCTCCATTTCGCGACCGGCGTGCGTGCGCTGCTGCGCCAGGATCCCGACATCATCATGATCGGCGAGATCCGCGATCTCGAGACCGCGGAGATGGCGATCCAGGCGGCGCTCACCGGCCACCTCGTGCTCTCGACGCTGCACACCAACGACGCGCCCTCGGCGGTCACGCGGCTGCTCGAGCTCGGCGCGCCGGCCTACCTCATCAACGCCACCCTCATCGGCGTGCTGGCGCAGCGCCTGGTGCGCACGCTCTGCCCGCACTGCAAGCAACCCGGCGAGGTCGAGGACGAAGCCTGGCGCCGGCTCACGCGCCCGTGGAAGGTGCCCAAACCCGCGCCGGTCTATGTCCCGAAGGGCTGCCTCGAGTGCCGCAACACCGGCTACCGCGGGCGCATCGGCATCTACGAGGCGTTCGCAACGACGCCCGCACTGCGCAAACTGGTCCATCCGCAGAGCGACGTGTCGGCGCTGCGCGCCCAGGCAATCAAGGACGGGATGCAACCGCTGCGGCTCTCCGGCGCGCGCAAGATCGCTGCGGGGTTAACGACTATCGACGAGGTAATAAAGGTCGCGCCGCCGCCGGAGGAGTAGCGAGTAGCAAGTTGCAAGTTGCAAGTTTCCAGTGGCAAGTATGACGATTCGGTCTTCCTTGCTGCGCGTCACTTGCTGCTGCCGCTATTGCTGCTGGTGTCTGACCCCCTCCGACCCCTTTTTGTCCTTTTCGTCCACCCCTTTTCGTCCTTTCTTGACGTCCACCAGCCAGGTGGTCGTCGCTCCAGATGTCAGCACAACAATGGTGATCAAAATCGTGAGCACCCAGTCCGTCGCGATAACGAAACTATAAAGGTTTGAGCCCGGGATGCTGTCTCTCGCGATCGTGTACTGGCGAACTATCAACGCTGGGCCAAGTAAACCAACACACGAAACAAAACGTTGATGTCGGAAAATAATGCCAAGGAAAACTGCACCTACTAGTGCCTTGCCGGTATTCCGTATAAGGTCTCCAGGTGGGATTTCATACAGCCCGAAAAATCTCACCCAATGAAAATCAAGGGGTCAGAGTTGTTGAAACTCGGCCGGGAACGACGATCCTTGGCAATCGAGCCATGGCACAACTCCATTAGATTTCAACAACTCTGACCCCTTGATTCCACGCCCGGGATACTGATAACCCTCCGCTTCTGGTGGTGCTGCTTGTTGTTCATTCTTCGGTTCTTGTTCGTTCGCCGTTAACTGTCCTGCGTCCTCCACTGCTCATTCATGATTCATGGCCGCGCATTTTTCCCGTGGCATTGGGAGAATATCTTTGCTTGCTTTCCTGTTTGCTTTCTAGAAAATAAATCTGTCACCTTTTTCATAAAGCGACTCCCGACCCGAATGGCACTTACTTAACCTTCCGCGGATGCCCATGCCTGCGGATTTCCTCCCTCGCGAGCGCCCGTGGTTTGGTGAGCAGCGGATAAGGTTTCGGTCGTCGCTTGATGGCCCGGGGCTCAATGCGTCCGGGGCGGTTGCCCACGCGCTGTTCGGCGATCAGCACGAATAGGCCATAGAGCTTTTCATCGTCGTCGCTGCCGGGCCCGTGATGGTCCCAGGCGATCCAGAGCTGGAGCGTGTGTTTGAAGCTCAAGGCGCGTGGGCTGCATTCGGCGAGTGTCGCGGACTGGGCCATCATCAACCGGATGAGGTTGTAGGCCAGCAGATAAGCCCAGATCTCCTTTTGCGCCATCCCGGGTGTCTTGCAACTCAACATCTCCATGCCGAGGGTCGTCTTGATGTGGCGCAGATCAAGTTCCACGTGCCAGCGGCTGCGATACAGCGCCTTCAGCGCGGCCTTGGGGGTCTGCCTCGGGCACAGGAGTGTGGTCACGAGAATCTTGCCACCGGTTGCGAGCTCCCGCACCGTCAGGGTCTCGGGTGCACGGGCATACTGGGCGGGGGTCATCCAGTCGGGCCTGAGTTTGGGCTTGCGCAGCTCGATCAGGTGATCGCGTGCCCCGAGCCTTTGACCGCGGCGAAAGTCGGTGCTGCGTTTGCGGGCCCCCTGTTGCTCGAACACCGCCTCCACGCCGCGCGCCTGCAGATCGCAGAGCAGGAAATAGCTCGCGTAATAGGCATCCCCGAGCAGCAGGTCGCCGGACTCAAGCGCATCGAGCAGGGTTCGCAGGAGCGTCTGTTCATCGCTGCCTGGCCCGAGACAGCCGCCGAGGGCGGCGTCGAGCACGGCGCCGCTGCCAAGACAGATCAACCCCACCAGCCGGCACAGCGGAAACCCGAGCCCCGGCGCCTGGCTGCGCGGCTGCGGATAGAGCGCCTGGTTCTCCGGGGTGTCGGGCATCGCCACCGTGGCACCATCCACGAGCCGCACCGGGTGGCCGCGCCAGCGCCACGCGCTCGGCGCTTGGGCGCTTATCCTCCGCCCGGTGTGCTGCATAAGGCCCGATAACATCGCCTCCGGCAGTCTCGCCCGGGCGCGGCAGTAGGCGCCGGTGTGCGTGCTCACCCGCGGCAGGCCCGCGGCGAGGCGCTTGACCGCCGCCTCGTTCACCGCCCGCTGGCAGGAGCGATCGGCGCTCAAGGCCTGGGAGAGGAACATCGAGAGCGTCTCGGTCGGGGGAAAGAGCCGCTCCCGGTGCGAGGGCAATAGCGATTCCACCCGATCGAGCAGCTCGGGACTCGTCAGGAGGTTGAAGAAGGCATAGGCATCGCTCTGCTCGGCACGGCGACGAACTCGGCTCTGTTGCTGCGCGCGCACGCGGGGATTAGGATGCATGGAGGGGCTGGCTCCTTACGGTGATGGATGGTTGTTTGGCGACTCCACCTTATCACTTCTTGGGCCAGCCCTTCTTACATCACATCAGGGGGTTGGGGCTTAAGTAAGTGCCATTCGACTCCGACCCCTTTTCTCGCTTTTGGAATCACTGCCTAATCTTTAATCCCTCCGTCCCCTATTCGCTGTTCGTTCGCCGTTAACTGTCCTACGTCCTCCACTGCTCATTCATGATTCATGGTCGCGCATTTTTCCCGTGGCATTGGGAGAATATCTTTGCTTGCTTTCCTGTTTGCTTTCTAGAAAATAAATCTGTCACCTTTTTCCCTGTCTAATCTTTAATCCCTCCGTCCCCTATTCGTTACAAGGTGGGAGCCGAATGCCCGAATCGGGCCCGTTCGGATCTGTGCGGGGGGCGTTCAGCGATGAGCGTTCCTACCGCGATCACCTTTTTCCGTCTTTTCTTTTGGATTTCTTTCGCCTGGCAGTTTTCGGCAACAAATCTTCCCCCTGTTTCGTGCGATATATCGGGAAAAGTATTCTCTCGCCTCTCCATTTTCTAATAATTGCAAAAGGTATCCCAACAACTAGAGCAAGGAAAAAGCAGTACAAGACTGCGGCTGGAAAGGCAAAAATAGCGAACGGGTCCATATAGCCACGAATAACGTAATCGCCTATCTGAACACTCAATGGTACAAAAACTGATGCCGCGGTGCTTGCGAATAAGTAGTTTTTAGTTAGAAAGTGGCAGACAACAGCTATCACAACTGCGTATGACATCAGCAGCGCAAAAATAATCTCCTCTGAAATTTCCATTTGTAACCTCGGCAAACCATTCTATCAAGTGCGGCGCCTGGAACAGCCTCATCTTTTGCAGCAATCTGCCGCTGCTTGGGCTTCCTGAAATTCCCCATCTCCGAACCAAACTACAGCGGTAAAAAAATTTTCAGCGCGCAAATAACATAACTCTTTATCTCGGCCTGTTGGCATCTGATCGCAGACCGCATTCATCTCATTCCAGAAGGTCTGATCGCACTTGCTCTTGTTGGCACGACACTGGAGATAGCAACGATCATGATTTTCACAGGCGGCAGCAAACCTTCCATCAACTAGGACGTATCGACTCGGCCCCGAACCGCAGTAACCAAAAATGTTAGTACCAGTCGGATCAATCCACCTTAATGGGTTGTTCGCAACATACGCGTAGGGGTTGATCTCCAGCGGTAGTTGACCTGGCATACCGAGGGTTGCTTGCCAGCGTCGAACGTGTCGCGCAACACTGAGTCCGTCGTGACTGGTGTATCTGCCGAGCTTCGGGTCGTAGTACCTCGCGCCGTTATAGTACAACCCACTCTCCCCATCGTAATACTGGCCCGCAAACCGTAAGTTGTTCGTAACCGTGGAGCCGGCATCAACCGTAGTCTCTCCAAAAGCCTGCGCCCTCGCACTCCAAACGACATTACCCTGAGTGTCGGTGAGCTTCTGCGGCGTCCCCAGATGATCGTTCTGGTAGAAGTAGTAGTTCTTCCCTTGCTTGAGCAAGAGCGGATCGGTGCCCCAGGTTGAGTCTGGTTGGTAGCCGTAGGCCCTGGTCTCAGCACCGCTTGAGTCGTATTCGCCGATCAGGCCTTCGTCTGCGTAGAAGAACCAGGTCCTGGTGTTGTTGGTTTCCTTCCAGAGCCTTCTCCCAAAGGGGTCGTAGGCGTAGCGGCCGATGGTGTTGCCCTGGGCGTCCTTCACCTCGGTCAGACGGTCGCTGGTGTCGTAGCCGAGGCTCATCGTTTGGGCGCCTGCGGTTTTCTTTATGGCGTTGCCGTTTGCATCGTAGTCGTAGGCAACGGCGCCCGCGACGCGGAGCGCGTTGTTTTCATCGTAGCTCCAGGGGCCGGGGAGATTGCTGTCGGTGGTGCGGTTGCCGAGGGCATCGTAGCCGTAGGCCTCCTGGGACAGCGGGCCTGGGTTGGCGGCGGTCTTGAGGCGGTAGAGGCGGTCGTAGCCGTAGTCATAGGTCCCGTGTTCGGTGGCCTTTCGGGTGATGTTGCCGGCCCGGTCATAGGCGTACTGGTAGCTCAAGAGGCTATTCTGGAAGGCGTCCTTGGCGGTGAGGGCGGTTAAGCGCATCAGGGGGTCGTATTGGCGGCTGCGGGTGGTGCCGCCCGGGAGGGTGATTCGCTCCGGGGCGGTCCAGGTGTAGGCGTTGACGGTGATGCTGCCCGCGGGGAGCTGGATGCTCGCGAGCTGGTTGTTCGGGTCGTAGGTGTAAGCGTAGCTTACGGCATCGGGGCCGGTGACGGTTTTCTTTTGGCCGTTTGCGTAGTAGCTGTAGGCGTAGCTCAAGGCAAAGGGGCCGTAGTTTAGGCGCTCCTCGGTCTTGCGCTGGAGGTTATCGTAGGCGTAGCTGGCGGCGGTGGCGCCGTCGTCGTAGGCGGTGAGCCTTCTTAGTTCGTTGTAGCGGTGGCTTACGTCAAGTAAGTGGTTCCCCCTTGGTCGTGGCCGGATGAATTTCTCCGCCCCGGAGGGCAGACCTCGTTCCACGGTACGCCGCTGCACCTCCCTCTGGGGCTCCTCGCCCGCGCGCGCAAGATACGCCGCACCGGCAGCCGGAGTCAGCGGTTTTCCTCCAGCAGTTTCCTGAGCGGCTCGATCAGCGGAGGCAGATCTTGCTGAATGGTGTCCCAGATAATCCTGGGATCGACATCAAAGTACACGTGCACGATGCGGTTGCGCATGGCTTTCATGAGCGGCCAAGGGATATCGGGGTGTGCAGACACGATGTCCTCCGGAATGTGCCCAGCGGCTTCGCCGATGATTGCCAGGTCAGCAGCGACTGCCTTGATGGTTTTCGCATCGGTGCAAAACTCACCGTAAGTGAGTCCCCGCACAAACGATTGGAGCTCCTCCACGGCATCGAGAATATCCTCGATGCGACGCGGCCACTTTCTAGGCGACACGCAGCGCCTCTTGGAGCACCCGTTCGCGTATGCGCGGCCTGAGTCCCGCCGCCGTGCCGACATCCACCTTGCAACTCAGCAACGCCTCCAGATGCTGCTGCAACTGAATAAGGCCGAAAAGACCGGTCGGGCGGTCGAATTCCACGAGCAGATCCACATCGCTTGTGTCGCTTGCCTCATCGCGCGCCACCGAACCAAATAGCGCGAGCGATTTCACGCCGAACCGCTCGTGCAATGCGTCGCGGTGCCCGGAAAGGACTTTCATGACCTCATCACGCTTCATGGGTAACCGCCCTTGACGATGGAACCGTATCAGTAAGCACGAATGCGAACGTGGATCCGTTCGAGATGAAAAAGGCCATAGAAGGACTTTTTCAACAAGCTACTAGTGTAGCGCAGGAAAACCTCGCTGCGGCAGGATGACCGCAAGCGGTGGCCTGCCGATACCTGCCGCAAAATGAACCGGATCGCCACCGGTCGCTTACGCCGTCGCGGCGGTTTCGGCGAATTCGCGGACGCGGCCCGTGTACACCGGCGTCCAGCCTGAGGTGTCGATGAAATAGCGCACCGCCTTGATGCGCCCGGAGTCTCTCATCTCGAACCAGTGCTCGGTGTTGGCGGGCACGTTGATGTAGTCGCCGGCCGCTACTTCCACCAGGAACTGGCCGTCGTCGGGCTCGACGAAGCCGAAGTAGCCGCGCCCGGCGAGGATGTAGCGCACTTCGTCGTCGGTGTGCAGGTGGATCTTGGCGAACTTGCCGAGCAGGTCGGCGAGCCCCGGGAGGTCTTCGTGGATCACGACCAGATCGCGCGTGGTATAGCCCTTTTCGCGCTGCAATTTCTCGAAGCGGTGGTCCACGCTTTTGAGGAGTTCCTCCTTTTCCGGATCGCTCAAGGCCTTCTGCCCGAGGAGCGTGCCGGCGCGCGGGTCTTGCGGCGCCGGCCAGCGGCGCAGCGTGATGCCGAGCTTGGCGAGCCGCGCCTGGATGAGATTGAAATCGGCGGTCTCGCTTGCGTTCGGGAAAATCATGCGGGCCATGGAAGGGTTCCTCCGTGGAACGAGGACGACGTAGCGTCCCTTTGCGCGGCAACCGCCCGACAGAGACTACCCGGGGTCCGGCGGGACAAAGACTTGCGGCGCCCGCCCTCAGCCGATCGTCGGCTTATCGTCGCCGCGCCGCGCGAGCGGCTTGACGTCGGGCTTGGGTGCAAGTGTCTGCGGCTTGGGCGCCGGCGGCTGGGGTCTCGGTGTCGCCGCCGCGGGCGGGGGCGGGGTGGCGGGTTTTTCAGCGTGGGGGCGCGCGCCTTCCCACTTGCGCTCGCTGCGCCGCCCGCCTTCCGGTCTCCGTTCGCCGCGGCGGTGCCGGCCGCGTTCGCCGCGGTGCTCGGTGCGCTCGGATCTGGGCGGCGGCTTGAGCGGCGGGAGCAGTTCCGGCGTCACCTGGACGACTGGGATCTTGTGGCCGAGATAGGTCTCAATCTCGGGCAGGGAAAAGACGTGGCGCTCGCAGGCGAAACTCACGGCATCGCCGCTCGCCCCGGCGCGCGCGGTGCGCCCGATGCGGTGCACGTAGTCCTCGGCGTTCTGGGGCAGATCGAAGTTGAACACGTGCGAGACATCCGGGATATGCAGACCGCGCGCGGCGACGTCGGTCGCCACCAGTATCGGCAACCGCCCCTCGGTGAAATCGGCCAGGAGCCGCAACCGCACGGTCTGGGGCACATCGCCCGAGAGCACCGCGGCGTTGAGGCCGTTCGTCTTCAACCAGGCCGCCACCCGCTCGGCCATGTCCTTGGTGTTGATGAACACCAGGCTCCGCGTGGGGTCCATGTGCCGCAGCAGCCCCACGAGCAGCGGGATCTTCTCCTCGACCGCGGTGTGGTAGAGCCTCTGGCTCACCTTGTCGGCGGTGCGCTTGTCCGGCTCGATGCGCACGAACTGGGGGTTATTCATGTGCTCGTAGGCGAGCTCGGTCACGCGATAGGAAAGCGTGGCCGAGAACAGCATGCTGAGTCGCTCCGCGGGCGGGGGCATGCGCCGCAGGACAAACCGGATGTCCTTGATGAAACCGAGATCGAACATGCGGTCGGCCTCATCGAGCACCAACACCTGCACCGCCGTGAGGTCAAATACCCGCTGCTTGAAATAGTCGATCAGGCGCCCGGGCGTGCCGATCAGCACATCGACGCCGTCCTCCAGCATTTTGCGCTGGGTGTCGTACCCGGTGCCGCCGAAGACCACCCCCAGGCGAAGACCCGTGTGCGCGCCGAGGAGCACTGCGTCTTTGTGGATCTGCACCGCCAGCTCGCGCGTGGGCGCCAGCATCACGGCGCGCGGCTGGTTGGGGCGGATGTCCTCCGCCGAATGCTTCAGGAGATGATTGAAGGCGGCGAGCAGGAAGGCCGCGGTCTTGCCGGTGCCGGTCTGCGCCTGACCGGCGACGTCCTGGCCGGCCAATGCCAGCGGCAGGGCTTCGGCCTGGATCGGAGTACAGTATTCGAATCCGGCATCCTGCACCCCCTTCAGCAGGACGTCCGGAAGACCGAAGCTGGAAAAAGACTTGTCGGTAAGGTGATGTTCGCTCATTACGTAGACCTAACTGGGCGAAGAATAACAAGAATTCGTCCCCAAGGGCACTGGGCTTGCATCGGGGGGGTTTTTCCGGACAAACTATGGTCGATAAGCACACCTGCATCGAAGTCTGTTTCCCCGGCGGCCGCCCCGCGCGGCCGAATTCTCTAACGTCGACAGAGGCCACCCAATCGCTATGAGCAAGGACATCGTCAACATCACCGATGAGACGTTTGAAGAGGAAGTGCTGAAAAGTCAGAGCCCGGTGCTCGTGGACTACTGGGCGGAGTGGTGCGGCCCGTGCAAGATGATCGCCCCGGTGCTCGAGGAAATCGCCAAGGAGTACGCCGGCCGGATCAAGGTCGGCAAGCTCAATATCGATGAGAACCCCCAGACCCCGCCGAAGTTCGGCATCCGCGGCATCCCGACCCTGATGCTGTTCAAAAGCGGCAACGTCGAGGCGACCAAGGTGGGCGCCGTGTCCAAATCCCAGCTCTCCGCTTTCCTCGACGGTAACCTCTAGCGCGTCCGCCACGACTGGACGAAGCCTCCGACTGATGCTAATGTGTATTTGCAGGCCACAAGAATTCCAGATCGTTCCTGCTTCTGTAAGTAACTAATCCTAGTTCGACTCCTATCCCCGGACTTCCACGGCGGGCGTATCCGCCCCTCCGTACGTCCCAAAGCGGTGACCAGCCATGAATTCAACCCTGATGAACCTCTCCGAGCTCAAAAAGAAGCCGGCCACCGAGCTTGCCGAGATGGCCGCGGCCCTGGACCTCGAGGGCGGCGCCCGGCTGCGAAAACAGGACCTGATCTTCGCCATCCTGAAGGCCCAGGCGCGCAAGGGCGAGGACATCGTGGGCGAGGGCGTGGTCGAGATATTGCAAGACGGCTTTGGCTTCCTGCGATCGGCCGACGCCTCCTACCTCGCCGGCCCCGATGACATATACGTTTCTCCCTCCCAGATCCGCCGCTTCAACCTGCGTACCGGCGACACCGTCAAAGGCAATATCCGCCCCCCGAAGGAATCCGAACGCTACTTCGCCCTGCTCAAGGTCGACGAGATCAACTTCGAGAACCCGGAGCAGGCCAAGAGCAAGGTCCTGTTCGAGAACCTCACGCCGCTGCACCCGCAGGAGCGGTTCCGGCTCGAGCGCGATAACGCCTCGGCGGAGAACCTGACCGCGCGCGTGATCGACATGATCGCGCCCATCGGCAAGGGGCAGCGTGGCCTCGTCGTCTCGCCGCCGAAGGCCGGCAAGACGGTGATGCTCCAGAACATCGCCCACGCGATCACGGGCAATCACCCTGACTGCTATCTCATCGTGCTGCTCATCGACGAGCGCCCGGAGGAGGTGACCGAGATGCAGCGCTCGGTCCGGGGCGAGGTGATCTCCTCGACCTTCGACGAGCCGGCCGCGCGCCATGTGCAGGTCGCCGAGATGGTGATCGAGAAGGCCAAGCGCCTCGTCGAGCACAAGCTCAATGTGGTGATCCTGCTCGACTCGATCACGCGTCTGGCGCGCGCCTACAATACGGTCGTGCCGGCGTCCGGCAAGGTGCTGACCGGTGGCGTGGATGCCAACGCCCTTCAAAGACCCAAAAGGTTTTTCGGCGCCGCGCGCAACATCGAGGAGGGCGGCTCACTCACGATTATCGCAACCGCCCTGATCGACACCGGCTCCAAGATGGACGACGTGATCTACGAGGAGTTCAAGGGCACCGGCAACCTCGAGATCCACTTGGACCGGCGCCTGGCGGAGAAGCGCGTCTACCCCTCGATCAACATCAACCGCTCCGGTACCCGGCGCGAGGAGCTGCTGCTCCCGCCGGAGGAGATGCAGAAGATCTGGATCCTGCGCAGGCTCCTGCACCAGATGGACGAGCTCGAGGCCTCGGAGTTCATGCTCGAGAAGCTTAAGGCCACCAAGAACAACGGCGAATTCTTCGACTCCATGAAACGGTAGGCCCCGGCCGGTGTGGGCTTGCCCAAGCCCTTGATTTTGCTTAGACTACGCGCCCTTCGATGCCCGCGGTCGGAAATCGCGGGAAAAATCCCTTAGAGGTCAATGACATGAAAGCCGCCATCCATCCCGAGTACAAGGAGATCAAGGTCACCTGCGCCTGCGGTAACTCCTTCGCCACCGGCTCCACCCTGGGGGAAGACCTGCACGTTGAAGTCTGCGCCGCGTGCCATCCGTTCTACACCGGCAAGCAGAAGATCATGGACACCGAGGGACGCGTTGAGAAATTCCGGCAGAAATACGCGCGCAAAATATAAGTTTGGCGCGGTTCGTGTCTAGAGAAAGGGCGCTCATCGCGGGCGCCCTTTTATTTTGGGTCTGGCTCCCGGCGGCCTTTGCCGTCCCCGCGCTGGTCGCGCAGGTCATCGACGGCGACACCATCGTGCTCACGGAGGGCCGCCACGTACGCCTCATCGGCGTCAACACCCCCGAGTTTTGGGCGGGACGGAACTCCGAATCAGCCGCTGGCGCGCGCGGCGCGGGCGCGGCTCGTCGAGCTCATGCTCGATGACGAACGCCACAACCATGGGAAGCGCGCATGCGGCTGCCGCACCCGGCCATGGTAACATTGGCCGAGTAGCGATCAGCCTTCAGCTATCAGCTTAAAGCGACAGGCCTTAGCCGGTGGCTGAAGGCGGACCGCTGACGGCTACTACACCATGGCTCGACCGTCACACCTGTTGCGATATCTCCTCGGAGTCGCCGTGATCGCAGGCGTCGTGACCGCCTGCGCCACCAACCCGGTCACGGGCGGGAAGGACATCGTGCTCATGTCCGAGGACGAGGAGATCGCGCTCGGGCGGGCGAACGACCCGAAGATCCGCGCCCAATATGGTGTCTATGACGACTCCGCGCTTCAGGCCTACGTGCAGCGGGTGGGCGAACAGCTCGCCACGCACAGCCACCGCCCGGGACTGGTGTACCGCTTCACGGTGCTCGATTCACCGGAGGTCAACGCCTTTGCGCTCCCCGGCGGCTACATCTACATCACCCGCGGGATTCTCGCCTACTTGAACTCCGAGGCTGAGCTCGCCGCGGTGCTGGGCCACGAGGTCGGCCACGTGACCGCGCGCCATGCGGTGCGCCAATATACCGCGGCGACCGCCGCCAGCATCGGCGCCAATATCCTGTCGGCCGTGGTGCCGGAACTCGGTAGCCAGGCCGGGCAGCAGCTCATGAACGTGATCGGCAACGCGCTGCTCTCGGGTTACGGGCGCGACCACGAGCTTGAGTCCGACCGGCTGGGGGCCGAGTATCTGGCGCGCACGGGCTTCGATCCGCACGCTATGATCGGCGTCGTCGGCGTGCTCAAAAACCAGGAGGAGTTCGAGAAACAGCGCGCCAAGGAAGAAGGGCGCGAGCCGCGCGTCTACCACGGTGTCTTCGCCACCCACCCGAGCAACGACCGGCGGCTGCAGGAGGTGGTGGCCGAGGCGGACAAGTTCAAAACCGCGGCCGCCGTCCGCACGGCGCGCGCCGACTACCTGCGTTACCTCGACAAGCTCACGTTCGGCGAGAGCGCCCGCCAGGGCATCGGCCGCGGGGCCGAGTTTTATCACCGCGACCTCAACTTCGCGCTCCGTTTCCCCGCGGGCTGGCGCGTGGAGAACACGCCGCAGGCCGTCCTCGCCTCCAGCCCGGACCAGGCGGCGTCCATGCAGTTGCGTATGGAGGATCTGAACCGGCGCCTGAGCCCGCGCGAATACATGCAGCAGCGCCTCAAACTTACGAACCTCATGGACGAGGCTCCGCTCGAAGGCAGCGCGTTGCCCGCGCACACGGCGGTCGTGCGCTTGAATACGCCTTTCGGCCCACGCGACACCCGCGTGATCGTGGTGTACCACGAAAACCGGGCGTTCACGTTCTACGGCGCGACCCGCGCCGCCGACGCCCTGGGCCGAGTCGATCCCCTGTTCCTCGCTACCGCGCGCAGCCTGCATCCGCTCACGGCGGCGGAGCGGCGCTTGGCGGAAGGGCTGCACATCCGTGTCGTCACGGCGCGCGCGGGGCGACACGTTCGCCGGGCTCGCAAAAAAATCGCCGCTCGGCGCCGGGGCCGAATCGGTCCTGCGGCTGCTCAACGATCGCTTCCCGGGCGGCGAGCCCGGGACGGACGAGATGATTAAGGTTATTGAATAGCCGGCCAGGGGCCGGGGATCAGGGTTCAGGCTGATAGCCGATAGCTGATAGCTAACCCCTGCAACTCACCGTTCACCGCTCACGAGTCACGAGTCACGAGTCACGACAAACCAATCATGACCAAAGACATGAAACAAGCGGCGCTCGATTACCACGCGCAACCCAAACCCGGCAAGATCGAGGTCGTGCCGACCAAGCCCTGCGACACCCAGTACGACCTCTCGCTCGCCTATTCCCCCGGCGTGGCCGAGCCCGTGCGCGAGATCGCCAAGGACCCGGACGCCGTCTATCGCTACACCAACAAGGGCAACCTCGTGGCCGTCATCAGCAACGGCACCGCGATCCTGGGGCTCGGCAACCGCGGGCCGCTCGCCGCCAAACCCGTGCTCGAGGGCAAGGCGGTGCTGTTCAAGCGCTTCGCCAATATCGATGTCTTCGACATCGAGATCGAGGCGCCGAACCGCGACGCGTTCATCGAGACCGTCGTCCACATCGCGCCCACCTTCGGCGGCATCAACCTCGAGGACATCGCCGCGCCCGACTGCTTCGTGATCGAAGAGACGCTGCGCGCGCGGCTCGACATCCCCGTGTTCCACGACGACCAGCACGGCACCGCGGTCATCATCTGCGCCGGGCTGCTGAACGCGCTCGAGATCCAGGGCAAGAGCCTGCCCGCGGCGCGCATCGTGCTGCTGGGCGCCGGCGCCGCCGGGCTCGCGACCCTCAATCTCCTGCTCACGCTCGGCGCCAAGCGCGACCATGTTCTGGTGCTCGACAGCAAAGGCGTGATCCACGCCGGCCGCCCCGATCTCAACATCTACAAGCGCCGCTACGCCGCCGCGACCGACAAGCGCACGCTCGCCGAGGCCATGGAAGGGGCGGATGTCTTCGTCGGCGTGTCGGCCGCCGACCAGGTCACCCCCGAGATGCTGCGCACGATGGCCGATCGGCCCATCGTGTTCGCGCTCGCCAACCCCGATCCGGAGATTCGCCCGGAGCTGGCGCGCACCGCGCGCACCGATCTCATCATGGCCACCGGGCGCTCCGATTACCCGAACCAGGTCAACAACGTGCTCGGCTTTCCCTATATCTTCCGCGGGGTGCTCGACGTGCACGCCGGCTCCATCAACCGCGCGATCCTGATCGCCGCCGTGCACGCGCTCGCCAAGCTCGCGCACGCGCCGGTGCCGCAGGAGGTGCTGCGCGCCTATAAGCTCGAACATCTCGAGTTCGGCAGCGACTACATCATTCCGAAGCCGCTCGATCCGCGCCTGATCGAGGTCGTGCCGCCGGCCTGTGCGCGGGCGGCAATCGACACCGGCGTGGCGCGCGCGCCGTACCCGGCGCACTACCCCGCGCTGCCCGTATGAATCGCTGCGGCTATACTTTAAGGGCCATGAACCGTCCAGGGAGAGATGGATGAAAAAGATCGCCATCGTGGGTGCGGGGCGCGTCGGCGAGTCGGCGGCGCACAATCTCGCCAAGGCCGAGCTCTGCCGCGAGATCGTGCTGATCGACATCAAGGAGGGCGTGCCGCAAGGCACGGCTCTGGACATCCAAGAATCGGCGCCGATCTTCGACTTCGACACCCAGCTCCGGGGCTCGAACGACCTCAAGGCCATGGCGGGCTCCGAGCTCGTGATCGTCACCGCCGGCATCCCGCGCAAGCCCGGCATGTCGCGCTCGGACGTGCTCGAGACGAACCTCGCGGTGGTCAACGGGGTCGTGGACGAGATGCTCCGCGGCGCCCCCGAGGCGATGCTGCTCATGGTCACGAATCCCGTGGACGTGCTCACCTATGCGGCGTGGAAGCGCTCGGGGTGGCCGCGTCACCGCGTCTTCGGCATGGCCGGGGTGCTCGACTCCGCGCGCATGGCGAGCTTCGTCGCCATGGAGACGGGCTTCTCGGTCAAGGACATCACGGCCATGGTGCTCGGCGGCCACGGCGACACCATGGTGCCGATGACGCGCTTCACCTGCATCAACGGCATTCCCATCGAGCATTTCCTGTCCGGGGAAAAGATCGAACAGATCGTCCAGCGCACGCGCGAGGGCGGCGCGGAGATCCTGAGCCTGCGCAGAACCGCGAGCGCCTACGACGCCCCGGCCGCGGCCATCGCCAGCATGGTCGACGCCATCAGCCACAACCGCCGCCAGATCCTCCCGGGCGTGGCGCTGCTCGCGGGCGAGTACGGGCTCACCGACATCGCGATGGGCGTGCCGATCGTGCTGGGCGAAGGCGGCATGGAGCGCGTGATCGAGCTGCCGTTGACGGCGCAGGAGGCGGCCGAGTTTCAGAGGTCGGCGGGCATGGTGCGGGCCGATCTCGAAAAGCTGAAAAAGTAGAAATAGACAGCAATAGACAGGATTTACAGGATTTCTCAGGATTTCTCAGGATTAACAGGATTAAAGCATAAATTCTTGTTGTTGATCCGGCACGATTCCATTTGGACGAAGGCAAGCTCTGGGGTGGCTTTTATGGCATCGGTGACGGCACGGACGTACCGTGGCAAAAAAGGATAAGTTCCAAGGCAATACCCAAAACACTTCTAAACTTATTTAGGTTTAATCCTGTAAATCCTGAGAAATCCTGTTAATCCTGTCCATTAATTCTTAGCTCCCTTTGAACAGCCTCCCACCGCGCACGGTCGCCGATTTTGTCGAATGGACCGAGGACCGGTTCGTCGAGGCCGGGCTTTATTTCGGTCACGGCACGGACAACGCGCTCGACGAGGCCGCCTGGCTCGTGGGCGCGGCGCTCGGGTGCGAGCCGCAGGAGCTCGATGATCGCCTCGGGGATGAACCCACGCCCGCCCAGCGCGAGCGAATTCATGCGCTGGTTGCCGAGCGCATCCGCAGCCGCAAGCCGCTGGCGTATCTATTGAACGCGGTCTGGTTCGCGGGCCTTAAGTTCTACGTGGATGAGCGCACGATCGTGCCGCGCTCGCTCATCGGCGAATTCATCCTGGAGCGCTTCGAGCCGTGGGTCGATCCCGGAATGGTGCGGCGCGCACTCGATCTCTGCACCGGGAGCGGCTGCATCGCGGTGGCGCTGGCGCATTCCTTTCCCGCGGCGCGCGTGGACGCGACCGATATCTCGGCCGAGGCGCTCGCGGTCGCACGCCTCAACGTCGAGCGCCACGGGCTGCGCGAGCGGGTGCGCGTGATCCAATCCGATCTGTTCGATGAACTCGCGGGCGAGCGCTACGATCTGATCGCCACCAACCCGCCGTACGTCGCCACCCCGGAGCTTGAGACCCTGCCCGCGGAGTACCGCCACGAGCCGGCGCTTGCGCTCGCGGCCGGGGCGAGCGGCCTCGACGTAATTACCCGCATCCTGGCGCGGGCGCCCGAACACCTCAATCCCGGCGGCATCCTGGTGGCCGAGGTCGGCAACAGCAGCGAGACCCTGCAACAGGCCTTCCCCGAGGTCCCGTTCACCTGGCTCACCACCACGAGCGGGGATGAGAGCGTATTTTTGCTTACGGCGGAGCAGTTGGCCGGGCACCGCGAGGCCTTCGCGGCGCGGGGCCGGCCTGACCTGTGACTTTTTTCACATGGCCTAACCGAGAAGGTGTGACTAGAATCGAACCATAATATGGAACAGATCCTCGCGCACCTGGTTGGAGACTACATCCTCCAGACCAGCCACATGGCGGAGAACAAGATCCGCTCGTGGCCGGTCGCGATCCTGCACGCCTTCGTCTACTCGCTCCCCTTCACCCTGATCACGCTCTCGCCCGCGGCGCTCGCCGTGATCTTCGGCACCCACGCGGTAATCGACCGCTACCGGCTGGCGCACTACGTCGCCATGGCCAAGAACATGGCCGGCGACCCCCGGCACTGGCGCGACTTCCACACCTACACCGGCTACGCGGACAGCACCCCCGCGTGGCTGTCGGTGTGGCTCGTGATCGTCACCGACAACACGATGCACCTGCTGTGCAATTATTTTGCGATCCGGTACTTGTGAGGCCGTGACTCGTGATTCGTGATCCGTGAACGGTGAACCTCTGAGTCCTCAGCCCTCAGTCCTCAGTCCTCGCCCCTTAGCGCACCAACCCTTTGATCCGCCGCCAAAATGCGGTCTTCCCGTTCTCACCGATATCAGCGCTACACGGCCCATCCACCCGCCCGGCGTATGTTATACCGCAGAGTTGCAGTATATTTCCCGACCGGGTACCGGCAGTGCGGCGCCAAGGATGTGATTCTTCCAGACTTTCTCTTCCCGCCTTCGCGCCGCCTCGGTGATATCGGTCAATGGGCCGTCGAATCGTCGTTATGTTTGCCAATGAAATACGTTGTCGATACATGCATTTTGAACAAATTGGTTGATGGCGTGCTCGCGCCTGATCAGTTGCCCACCGATGGCGAGTTCGTCGCGTCGCATATTCAGATCGACGAGTTGAATCGAACCAAGGATGAGGAAAAAAGAGCACAACTTTTCCTAATGTTCGCGACCACTGTGGAAGAAGTTGTGCCTACCGAAACCTTTGTAATTGGCGTATCTCGAATCGGCCACGGAAAACTGAGTGACGGCGATCTCTTCGAAAGGTTGAGAAATGAGCTCAATCAGTTGAATGGGGAAAAGCGCAATAACACCATGGATGCGCTTATTGCGGAGATCGCGATCAACAACGGATATACCCTCTTGACGGCCGACTACCACCTTCACAAGGTGGCTAAGAACAACGGTTGCAATGTGCTTTACTGGCAGCAAACATAACTATGTTTTCAACCGGACACGGTGTTACGACGGCGCATTGTTTTACTTTCGCGGCCCGCGCCGGTTAAAACGGCGTTAGGTTTTCAACAAAACAATCAGGGAGCGCCCAGATGGATCTTAAGCAGAATCCCTTTTCGCTATACGATTTTTTAGGATACTTCACACCTGGTGCGCTTTTTCTGTATGGGTTGATGGCCGCATATGCACATGCACAGCCCGACATAACAGTGCTGGGCTACATCACAGCCACCCTGAGTTCTAAAACCCCCGAGGTTTATATCCCGTTCATCTTGGTTGCCTATGCGACCGGACATCTTTTGAGCTTTCTGTCATCCATTACTGTCGAGCGGTACTCAATTTGGGCGTTCGGCTACCCATCGAAGTATTTGCTCGACCTTTCACCTGATGGCTACTTCGAAATTCGAGAAAAACGCGGAATACGTATTGTCATGAGAACAATCGTGGCTATTTTACTTACACCGATAGTAGCCATGGATTGGCTATTGGGTGAAAAAGCAGGGTTGCGTGATCTCTACGCGAAGAAGCTCGACCCGCTTCTTATTGCCATACTCAAAAACAAATTACACAAGCTGGTAATCGAACATGCGAACATCAAAAAGCCGTCGGAATATGGTACCGCGGATGAGCACGACTATTTTCGGTATGCCTACCATTACACAGTCGAGAATGCGCCAAATCATTTGCCAAAAATGCAAAACTACGTTGCACTCTACGGCTTCTTGCGTACTCTCACATTACTGGTAGTGGTCATTTTCTGGGGCCTTATCTGGCATGCTGTGCGAGGGACCTTTACGGGAATACAAAGTGTGGCGCTTCTGACGCTAAGTATATTGGTCTCGTACGTAACGTTTATGGCGTTTGTAAAGTTCTATAGGCGATTTTCTCTTGAGGCACTTATGGCGCTGGGTGCCTCATATACAAAGCCAACCTAACTCCCGGCTCGTGCGGACGCCGGGGACAGCGCACTGTGTTTCCTGACACTTCATTGGCCGGCGCCGCACATCCGGACCGTTAGCCCTCGAGGGACACAACATGACACGTGATCGCAAGAAGGGGCAGCTCAAACTCGAGGGCTCCAATCCGATGGCGTTTGTTGAGTTGAACGAAGGGCCGTCTGAACCATGGACGCCGGAGCAAGAAGCAACTGCAGACGCCGTTTCATCCTCTGTTAAGAGCTACATCAAGACCACCGAAACCTTGGCCAACGGAAAGTATGCGCACCTGCGCGACAAGATTCCCGAGTACATGGCGAACCCTGGGCATCTGCTGATTGCCATCTGTACTGACGGAGTCGTTATTCGATATGAGAAGAAGACACTTGCCGAACGAAAGTTGGTCGTAACCGTCATGCCGCAAGGCATTGCGGAGGCCGCAGCACTGTTGTCCCAGAATCTCGTACACATTGAGTCTCCCGAATTGCCTCATCCTCAGAATGCAAACTTCGGTGTGGAGCTCAAACTGTCTGTGCATTCTCCTTCACAAGGAACGTCACGGGACATAGTGGCGACGCGCATCTGGTTTCAGGTGAAGCCCCTTTCGCTACAGCAAGACGAACTGCCCGGCGCGAAACCCTATTGCCTTTTATCTGTGCGAAATCACTTGGATCTTGAAATCCATGGGGAACTAGTCGCCGAAGCAAGAGCCGATACACCCAACCAGCCGTTTGTTGCGCGTTCTACGATCCGCCTTATGGCTGGATGGGAATGCATCGAGGTATTCCCTGGATTCAAGCCTGAAATGTGGAACGCTGATTTTGCTCCTCTGTGGGCGGAGCATGACGTACTCGGCGCCGCACTGATTGCACATACACAGGACGCTCAGTTGAGCACGCTCGACCCCCGAGCGTCTGCTCGTCGCCAATACGCAACGCTCCTGGCTGCGTTCAAGGCTCTGCTTGACTCGAATCCTGAACGCGAGCAAGCCTTGCAGGCTTTCTTGCAGGACAACCCAGTGCTCCTGTGCCCAACGCACGTCAGAATGTGGCCCAAGCTACCACTCGGCGCCAAAGTCACAGATTTTGTGTTTCGTGATGCCACCCAGGACTATGTGCTCGTGGAGCTTGAGCGCTCAAACTTACCATTATTCCGCCAAGACGGGCATCCCACGGCCGATCTCACACGTGCGCACGGTCAAATCATCGATTGGAAGCGGTACTTGGAAGACAACCTGCAAACTGTGCAACGAGAACTTGGCCTCACCGGCATAACCCCCAATCCGAACGGATTGCTTGTCATCGGTCGTTCACAGTCACTATTGCCGAATGATCGTCGCAAGCTACAAACCATGACAAACGAAAGTCCGAAGCTACGGATCATGACTTACGACGACGTGTATGAAAACGCGAAAGCTGTCTTCGAGAACCTACTAGGTCCAATTTGGGACACGGGCGGCGACACGCAGATCTACTACCCCCGTGTCCCATAGACGAGGGCTAACCATTCGTTCCACCGAACGCGCAAAGACGGCGCGCCTAGGTTCAAGATCAGTATAACGATGTCAAATCAGCATCCCACAATCGCCTGGATTAATGGCCGAGAGACTTCGCAAGATTCCCTCGCGTATGGCGAAGTAGTTGTTCCACAAGTGAATGTTTGGCAGCGCTCTGGCCCGCTACCCAAGAGTGGCAATGCAATTGGGCAAATCTCACATGGAACACGCGTGACCGTCCTAGCCGAAAAGGAAGAACCACCAGATCATCAAAAGTATTACGAGGTTTTTTCTAAGCAAGTACGCGGTTGGGTTCTTGGGTCCTTCGTCGCATGGAGATGGTCATGCTTCACTTTCATTGGGACTCTATCACCCCCTGAAACATGCAAGACCCTTGAGGCACAGCTTCACTTCGGTGGAATGGATCTGCTGATAAGGGAAAGTGGGTTCGCCATAGTTACAGAGGGAGACCCCTGATGTTTCCCCTACTTTTCATCGTCGAACTCCCAACCGTAGATAAAGGGAATGGA
>MFSU01000075.1:19945-20148 GCA_001785115.1 Candidatus Muproteobacteria bacterium RBG_16_65_34 | reverse complement strand
TGTCTCCTCCCGATGCCTTCAATGCGTGGATTGAGCGGGGATGATGCCAGCTTTTGTGCGGTAATTCGAGTCTGACCCTAAGAGTCTGGGGAAGGTGTGTCCGAAACACGACCTGCATCGCATTTTGCTCGCCGCGGAGCACCAAAAACTCTCAGCGCCCTTCGCTGCGACTCCGATCGCGGTCTCAACGAGGCGATATTCGG
>MFSU01000075.1:19493-19794 GCA_001785115.1 Candidatus Muproteobacteria bacterium RBG_16_65_34 | reverse complement strand
ATGTCCATAGTTCGTTCCAAACACCCTTAAATGCTTTTTTTCCTTCAACAACATTATGAGATGACTCAGTCACACGCATATCAAAGACAAGGGCAGTTTTGCAGTCTTTGAGTCCCGACTGCGTTACTGCTATAGGAACCGCCGACCTCAGGGCATCTTGAATCAATACAGGGCTGGCATTGCTTGAGCCTGCATGAAATGAACGGAGTATTGGTGCTTCTCCGTTGAGGCTGGCAAAGATCAGCGCGTTGTAGTTCTTAGAGTCGCCGCAGCGCTCAAGTTGGTAGCGAGACAACCAAAC
>MFSU01000075.1:19175-19373 GCA_001785115.1 Candidatus Muproteobacteria bacterium RBG_16_65_34 | reverse complement strand
CAGTCGATACATGCTCTCCAGCATCTGGAGGTAATCAATATAGGCGAGAGCCGTTTTATTGTTTTGCAGGTCTGCAGTCGTATTCACTGTCTCGGCTTGGGAAGAATCTGAGAATATGAACGAGACGGCTAAAACGACTGAGATTACAAGTAACTTTCTGTTCATTGCCAAGTATTCCTTTGCTGGTGTTGCTTGTCT
>MFSU01000075.1:18079-19161 GCA_001785115.1 Candidatus Muproteobacteria bacterium RBG_16_65_34 | reverse complement strand
CCTTCGTCGGCGAAGATCGGCTGGCGGTTGTTACCACGCTGGATGACGTGTTGTGGGACACCCGGCGCTGCGTAGCGCGGCAGTCGCGCCATGTCTCCTCCCGATGCCTTCAATGCGTGGACTGGGCGGGGATGATGCCAGCTTTTGTGCCGTAATTCGAGTCTGACCCTAAGAGTCATGCGGGAGCGACATTCCAACGCTCTCCGGCGTCCGTGATGACGGTAACAGTCTTCTTGTTATAACGGGTGAGAATGCCAACCACCATGGCGCGACCCTCTGGCTGAAACGAGACGCGATCCCCGATCTTGAAATCGAGCATCCTTTTGTGCGACCGCGCTTGGTGCAAGAATCTCAGCCGCTCGACGATCCGGTTGTTGAGATCGATGAGTTCTGCTTCGGTGAGGCTGTCGATATCAATTCTCATCACGACTCCCCTGCCTCCAACAGCTTCGGGCGCCTGCATCACCCGCGCTTCTGATGCAGCCCAACTATTGAGAATTACCTAAATGTCGCCTTGCAAAGCGACAAAATACTGTATATCAGAGCAACACATTCTTCTGAGCCTTGATATTTCATACGCTTGCGCGATTTTAGTACCACCTAAAAGAAAACCACAAACCCGACGAGGAAGTGACGTACTGCACGCATCAGGGGGCCACTTTCTTGATTTCCGCCGCGGCGGCGTCCATGGCCTTGGCGTCGCCGGCTCCTTCGCTCACCGAATAGGCGCGCTGAAAATATTCGACGGCCTCGGTCCGCCTTCCCTGCCGCGCGACACTGCGGCCGAGACCCATCAGGTCGAGCGCGATCTTCGCGGCGGCGCCGGATTCCTTGTCGAGTCTGAGCGCATCATCATAGGATTGCTCCGCGGTTTTGAAATCGTCAGAGTTGAATAAGGCGTCCGCGATCAGGCGATGTGAATTGGCTTCTTCGTTTTTGTCGCCGGCGTTTCTGTTCAGGGCCAGCGCGCGGCGGGCGTGGTTCATAGCGTCCTGCGGCTGACCGGCGAGCGCCATTCTGGCCATGAGATTGTAAAGCCTGCCTTCGGCGCCGCAGCCGTGACAGCATTCGAGCGCCTTGTT
>MFSU01000075.1:0-18071 GCA_001785115.1 Candidatus Muproteobacteria bacterium RBG_16_65_34 | reverse complement strand
TGTTCAGCCATGACCGCGCCTCGGCTTCGTTCCCGTCATCCAGGTAATAACCGGCCTTGCGGTACGCGGCCTCGGCCTTCTGGTCGGCGCTGAAGGCGGGGCTCCTTTCCGTCAGGATCTGATCGAGCGCGGCCTGCGCGCCCGCCTTGTCGCCAAGCCGGCGATAGACGACGGTCAGATTCAGCAGTTCGGTGGCGACGCCCGCCATGTTTTCGACCGACCGGTGGATCGACAGCGCCCCCTGATACTCCTGCAGCGCCTGCGCGTAATCGCCGCGGCGGAAAGCCGCCGCGCCGCGCTGATTGAACTGGATGGCCGTTTCCTGCTGTTCCGTGAGCACAGGAGGATTCCCGGCGCAGGCGGCCATCGCCAGAACCACCGGCGTGACGAACAGGAGCATGCGCCAAGGCATCATCGTGTTGTTTCGCGATTATTTTTGCTTCGGAACTTGATCGGGCACATAACTGTCGACCGGCAGGGTCTGCGCCTTGGGTGGCTCGATGTTGCGGTTGATCGGCCAGGTGCGACTGACGGAATCGACGACCTTCTTGGAACCGGCGAGCACCTCGTCGCCGCGGCGGATGACGCCCGGCAGCTCGGCGTTCATGATGCGCTCGATGCCCTGCATGCTCTTCTCGGCGCTGCCGAGGGTGCCGTCGAGCTTATCGAGTGTCGGCGGCATGTGCGCCAGGAGCTCGTCCACCTTGCGCGCGATGCTTTTGAAATCCGCGATCAGGGGCACGACCTGGGCGTACAGCGCGTCGACCACCTTTCCGAGATCGCGCTCGCGCTCGAAGGGAATCTTCTCGTTGCGGGCGAGGGGCTTCGCCTTCTCGGACCCGGGACTCACCTCGATGATGGTTCGGCCGATCAGTCCCTCGGCGACCAGGCGCGCGCGCGAATCCTTGCGGACCCATTTCATGTACGGGGTGTTGATCGAAAGCGTGACCTCCACCTCGGCGTCGTCCGTCAGCGCGAGTTTTTCGACCTTGCCGATGACAAAACCGCTGAGCTTCACCGGCATGCCGGCGCTGATGTCCTGCCCGGTGTCGGTGACGAAGGAAATCCGGGTCTTGGGCGTAAAGACGTCGTGCTGAGTACCGATCGCGACGATCGTCGCCGCGATCCCGGCGAGCGCGATGAGCACGAACCACCCGATCTTGCGCGCGAGGTTCTTGAAGCGCGCGTCTTCGTCTTGCAGAATCGCCATGTCGCTAGTCCTCGGCGTCGAGCGCCACGGTCAGATCGGCCTTGATGCGCTGCGAAAACGCATCGTCCGCGCACAGGTACAGCGAGATGCGCCCGGGGCGCTCCGGGTGGAACCGCTCCGTGATCCGGTACAGCCGCGCGGCGACGTCCCGGTCGAGGCCGGAGAAGAGAGAATCGTAGATCATGATCTCGGCGTTCGTCAGCATCGCCCGGATCAGCGCCGCCACGCGTTTCTCGTAGATCGACAGTTGATCCGGCAACCGGCCCATGAGCCGTTTGACGTAGTCCCCGCCGAATCCAAAGTCTTCGTACATCCTGACGACCTCGCCTTCCGCCTGCTCGGCGGTCTTGCCGAGATGGTACCAGGCCGGCAGCAGGATATTCTCCCAGACCTTCAGATTGCCGATCAAACCGCCGTGCTCGGGCACGACCCCGATGCGCCGGAAAAGCCGGACGCGCTCCTTCACCGGCAAGGCATAGAGGTCCGCGCCGAACAGCTCGATCCGTCCCTGCTCCGGGCGCGCCGTCCCGAACAGCGTCGCGGCGAGCTCGTTTTTCCGGTCCTCCGAGGCGGTCGTAATCCGGCAGACCGCCCCCGGCGGGATCTCGCAGGAGAAGGCGCGCAGCGCGCCGAGGGTAACCTGGTCGAACCGGATCACGCCGACCGCGCCCCGGCGCCCACGCTACAGAAAGAAGGCATAGGTGATGATCCCGTCGAGAAAAAACACGCTGACCAGATTCTGCATCACGGCGCGCGTGGCCGCGCGCGGTACCGCGGTGACGGAACGCGGCGCGCTCAGGCCGTAGTAGCAGGAGGTGATGGAAATCACCAATCCGAATACGAAGGCCTTGAGCAGCGACACCAGCACCTCGGTGAGGTCCAGGATGGAGAGGACGCCCTCCATGCTCGTCAGGAACGGCACGTCCTGCGCCGCCGCGACGAACGCGAACCCCATCACGATCGCCGTCATCTGAAAATAGAAGGTCGTCGCCACGACCGAGAGCGTCATGCCGGCGATGCGCGGCACCACGAGGTAATCCATCACATCGACGCCCATCATGCGCAGGCTGTCCGCCTCGCCCCGGATCTTCATCGACGCGAGCTCGGAGGCCATGGCGGAGCTCGAGCGCGCGATGATGACGATGGCGGTCAACAGCGGTCCGAGCTCGCGCACGAGCATCCAGAGCATGATCTTCGCGGTGAACGGGGAGTTCGGCCCCGCGAGACTCGTGATCTGGCCCGCGATCACCATACCCGAGAACGCGGCGATCAGACTCACCACCCACAGCGCCTCGATGCCGGTGAAATAGACCTGACGGTAGAAGACCTGTCGGACCGGGGGGACGTTCAGCGCACCGATGTTCTTGAGGATGTACCCCAGCAGCCGGTAGAAGCCCTTCCAATAGGCGGCCGCGTTCAGGAACGGTCGGCCGAACCGCTCCGGATTTATTATCGTGGCCATTCAGAGACTCTTCATTCTCTCGGGAATACACAAGAATTTAAGGGCTGTAAAGCAAAAAGAAATTAGACAGGATTAACAGGATTTACAGGATTAAATCAAATCAAGTCTTTTTGGTTTTGTCTTCGACCTAATCCTGTTAATCCTGTAAATCCTGTCCATTCGCTTTTCTTCGCGCGTCAGGGCGCGGCGGGGATGACGGGGGTCGAGCGCACGACGTCGGCGTTCTGGGCGCGGTTTCGAAGCGCGTGGTCCATGAGTACGATCGCCAGCATCGCCTCGGCGATGGGCGTGGCGCGGATGCCGACGCAGGGGTCGTGCCGGCCGGTGGTGACCACTTCCACGGGTTCGCCCCGGACATCGATGCCGCGCGCCGGCAGGCGGATGCTCGAGGTGGGCTTGAGCGCGATGCCGACCACGATATCCTGTCCCGTGGAGATGCCGCCCAGGATGCCGCCGGCGTTGTTGGAGAGAAATCCCCGCGGCGTCATCTCGTCGCGATGCTCGGTCCCCTTCTGCTCGACGGACTTGAAGCCCGCGCCGATCTCGACGCCCTTCACGGCGTTGATGCCCATCATGGCGCGGGCGATGTCGGCGTCGAGCCGGTCGAACACCGGTTCGCCCAGGCCCACGGGTACATTCGCCGCGACCACGTTGATACGGGCGCCGATCGAGTTACCCTCCTTGCGCAACGCATCCATGTAGGCCTCGAGCTCCGCGACCTTCGCGGCATCCGGGCAGAAAAAGGCATTGCGCCCGACCTCGTTCCAGTCTCCGAGCTCGAGCCGGATCGGCCCGAGCTGGGCGAGGTAGCCGCGTATGACGACACCGTAACGCTCGCGCAGCCACTTCTTCGCGATCGCGCCGGCGGCCACGCGCAGCGCCGTCTCGCGCGCCGAAGAGCGCCCGCCGCCGCGGTAGTCGCGCAGCCCGTACTTCTGCTGGTAGGTGTAGTCCGCATGGCCCGGGCGGAACCGATCCATGATCGCGGAGTAATCCTGCGGGCGCTGGTCGGTGTTGCGGATGAGCAGCGCGATCGGCGCGCCGGTGGTCCGGCCCTCGAACACCCCCGCGAGGATCTGCACCTCGTCGGCCTCGCGCCGCTGGGTGGTGTGGCGCGACTGCCCCGGCTTGCGCCGGTCGAGGTCGGGCTGGATGTCGGCCTCGCTGAGCGCCATCCCCGGCGGGCACCCGTCCACGACCGCAACCAGCGCCGCGCCGTGGGATTCGCCCGCGGTGGTGACGGTGAAGAGCTTGCCGATGGTATTGCCGGACATGATGTGATGTTACCGGCAAAAAAGCCGGGAAACAAACCGAAGATTAGACAGGATTAACAGGATTTACAGGATTAAATCGAGTCAAGGAAAGTCTTTTTGGTTTTGTCTTCGACCTAATCCTGTTAATCCTGTAAATCCTGTCCATTCGCTTTTCTTCGCGCTCTCGGGAATAGACCAGGATTTACGGGATGGAAGGCAAAAAGAAACTAGACAGGATTAACAGGATTTACAGGATTAAATCAAATCAAGGAAAGTCTTTTTGGTTTTGTCTTCGGCCTAATCCTGTTAATCCTGTAAATCCTGTCCATTCGTTTTTCATTGCTTCAACCCGGTCTTGTGCGCGGCGTTGAGCCCGGCGAGCAGCGGCATGAACGGCACCGAGACCCTGGCCTGGCGCAGCGCCTCCATGAACGGAAGATCGGCGCCGTCGCCGAACTCATGGCGTCCTTCGAGGATGTCGGCGCGCAGTTGTTTGAGCTCCCGGGCGAGCCGCTCGTACACCGGCAGTTGCCGGGAGAACTCCGGATCGTCCTCGCCCTCGTCCCGCGCGCAGGCGATCAATTCCTCGACCTCGAAGATCGCCTGATCCAGCAGCTCAACGTATTGCTCCGGCGTTTTGGGATCGTACATGGGCATCAACGCAGCAGGTCTTCCGGTATCGCGCGCGCGGTCCGCTCGGATCGGGCGAACACCCAGGAAACGCCGCCGCCGAACATGAGCGAGTCCTTTCGGCGCACGAGCGGGCTGTCCTCGAACACCGCGCCGGAGAGGTCATCATAGCGCGCGAACAGCCCGACCCAAAACCCGGGATAGCGTTTGCTCAGCGTAAGCATCGTCTGCAGGCCGCCGTAACCGCCCCGGGCGTCGTACGCCGGGCGCGCGGCGCCGGCGTAGGCGGGGCTCACCTCGTAGTAATAGTCGTGGTAGCGCTCGCTCGCATACACCGGGCCGACGGCCACTCCGAAGTTCCAGCCACCGCCCGGCCCCAGATCGAACGCGCGATACTGCACGCTCGGCGTGAAGGTCCAGCCGATGTCGCTGTAGCGCGCGAGATCGGTTGCAACCACGGCGCGCCACGGCAGGCGCAGCGACAGCACCCGATCGCGGTCGCCGCTCGCCGCGAGCAACACCTTGATCGCCGGCCCGGCCTCGACCGTGGGCTCGATGTCGGGCATGCCGGTGCGCACGCCGTTGTCGCTGCTCTTGGCCGGCGGTCCGGCATTGAGGCTGACATCGAGCTCGACGCGGTCGGACCTGAAGATATCGGCATGCACCCCTTCCCGGTCCACCCTCACGGTCTCGCCCCGATACACGAGATACGGCAGCGGCAAGACATAGCTGCTGCGCTTGTCCGAGCCGCGGTAATCGGGGATGCTGAGCGTCGCCACACCGGCGCCCACTTCCCACACCGGCGGCCCTTCCTGCGCGAGCGCCGGCGCGCACGCGGGCAGGAATGCCGTCAGGACGCGCCCGAAGCTTGGTAGTCCGTTACGCATCAATTATTGTTGGCGAATGCATGCGAGATGCCGTAATTTAATGATGCCAGAATTCTCGGAGCAGCGTCAGTCATCCATGAAAGGCATGCGCTACCCATCCGCCGCCACAGGTTTCCTCGCACCGCGGCGCATTCCTCGCGGGCCCCGGCTCATCTCACCGGCGACGACGGCGGGTGGTATCCGCTCGACCGCACCGGCGGCCGTGCGATCGGGTTGCAATGGCTAGCGCGGGAACGAAACCGGCACGCGCCGCCCACCGCCGCGCGACACGCGTGGAGTGGCCGCGCCTGTCGAAGGAAAAACTCCTGGATCTGCGCCTGTGCGACCTCGATCTGCGAATCGAAGGCACGCCGATCGAAGACTGCGTCCAGGAACTCGCCAAAGAGCTTGAAAGCCGCGGCTTCGCCTTTCGCCCGCATGTGTGGCTCTCGGACGAGTGGTTCTGCCCCGACGGCGTGCCCGGCTTCGCCGTCCCGTTTTATCTTGCGCATCCGCGCTTGAAGCGCCTGGAGCAGGAATTCATGCTGGAGGTCGAGGGCGAGACCCCGGAGGAGTGCCTGAAGCTGATGCGCCACGAAACCGGACATGCGCTCGCCAACGCCTACCGCCTGCACCGGCGCCGCGACTGGCAGCCGCATTTCGGAAAATCGAGCCAGAGATATCCGCAATCCTATCTGCCCCATCCCTACAGCAAGCGCTTCGTCGTTCATCTCGAAAACTGGTACGCCCAGAGCCACCCGGACGAGGACTGGGCCGAGACCTTCGCCGTGTGGCTCAAGCCCGACTCCGACTGGCGCAACCGCTACCGCGGCTGGCCGGCACTCAAAAAACTGGAATATGTGGATCGACTCATGGGGGAGATTGTGGGAACACGCCCGCTGGTGCGCACGCGCCGCCGGGAGTCACCGGCGAACCGCGTGCGCATCACGCTGCGCAAATACTATGAGCGCAAGCGCACGCTCTACGGCGCGAAGCGCCCGGAGTTCCTCGACCGCGATCTGCGCCGGCTCTTCGCCGATGGCCCGGCGCGCCCGGACGCCGAGACCGCGACGCGCTACCTGCGGCGCCACCGCGATGAGATCACGGCGATCGTCTCGCGCTGGACCTCGGAGTACCGCTACCGCATCGATCAGGTGCTCAAGGAGATGATCCGGCGCTGCGATGAGTTGCAGCTCCACGTCATGCGCGACGATCCGGCCATGAAGCTCGAAACCGTCGCCTTCCTCACGCGCCTGGTGATGGACTACCTGCACAGCGGGCGCTTCCGGGTGCGGCTATGAAGAAGCTGCGCGTGATGATGCTCGTGCACTGGAGCCTCGTGCCGCCGCAGGATCTGAGCGACCCCAAGGACCCGCGCATGGCCAAGTACCAGACCGAGTACGACGTGAAGTCGGCGCTGCTCGCGCTCGGGCACGAGGTCAGCGTCGTCGGCATCCATGACGACATCGCGCCGATCCGCAAAACCGTCGAGGAGTGGCAGCCGCACATCGCGTTCAACCTGCTCGAGGACTTCGCCGGCGTGAGCGCCTTCGACTACTACGTCGTGAGCTTCCTCGAGATGATGCAGTTGCCCTACACCGGCTGCAACCCGCGCGGACTGCTGCTGGCGCGCGACAAGGCGCTGTCGAAGAAGATCCTCACCTACCATCGCATCAGCGTTCCGGACTTCATGGTGTTCCCGCGCGCCAAGAAGATCGGGCGGCTGCGGCGGCTCAAGTTCCCGATGATCGTGAAATCGCGCATGGAGGAAGGCTCGGTCGGCATCGCCCAGTCCTCGTACGTGGAGAACGAGGCGCAGCTGCGGGAGCGCGTGGCGCTCATTCACGAGAAGACCCACGGCGACGCCATCGCCGAGCAGTATATCGACGGGCGCGAGCTCTACGTCACGATCGTCGGCAACACCAAGCTCGAGGTGCTGCCGATCCGCGAGTTGGTCTTCAGCAAGCCCGAGGCCGGCGCTCCGCGCCTGGCGACCTACAAGGTGAAATGGGATGAAAAATACCGCGAGCGCTGGGGTATCGAATACCAGTTCGTGCGCGACCTCCCGAACGGTCTCGCCGAGCGCATCGCCCATCTGTGCAAGCGCGCCTACCGGCTGCTCGACATGAGCGGTTATGGGCGCATCGATCTGCGCCTGACCGGCGCGAATGAGATCTGCGTCCTCGAGGCCAACCCCAACCCCGGCATCGCCCACGACGAGGACTGCGCCCTCTCGGCGGCGAAGGCCGGTATGAACTATGAAGCCTTCATCCTCCGATTGGTGAACCTGGGCGTGAGCAGTCGGGCGGGTCTGGAATAGCCGCGCATCTTTATTGATCGTTAACCACAGAGAGCACAGAGGGCACGGAGGAAAGTCATGAAAAACTATTGGAATATCTCTGTGATCTCTGTGTCCTCTGTGGTTAGAAGTCATATTGTAGAGGTCCCTTAGCGCCTTCGCGTTGAGTCTTTTTGTTATCGTCCCTAAGCATTTCCCCCGGGTTTCCGGTAAACTTCGATTCAACTTTTATGTGCCGCAAGCCGACGAATGCCCCCACGTTCCTACGCCGTTCCCGATAGCGCGCGCCGCAACCGCCTCGCTCGGCTCGAAACCCTCCTGGGTGAACGTATCCTGATCCTGGACGGTGCCATGGGCACCATGATCCAGCGCTACCAGCTCGGCGAGAAGGATTACCGCGGCGCGCGCTTCGCGGACTGGGCGCACGAGATCAAGGGCCACAACGACCTGCTGACGCTCACGCAGCCCAAGATCATTCACGACATCCACTGCGCCTATCTCGAAGCGGGCGCGGACATCGTCGAGACCAACACCTTCAACTCCCAGTCCGCCTCGCTCGCGGATTACCGCATGGAGGACCTGGCCTACGAGCTGAATCGCGAAGGGGCGCGCCTGGCGCGCGCCTGCGCCGACGAACACGAGCGCAAGGACACCACGCGCCCGCGCTTTGTCGCCGGCGTGCTCGGGCCGACCAGCCGCACCGCCTCGCTCTCGCCGGATGTGAACAATCCGGGCTTCCGCAATATCAGCTTCGATCAGCTCGTCGCGGCCTACACCGACGCGACGCGCGGGCTGCTCGACGGCGGCGCCGACCTGCTGCTGGTCGAGACCGTGTTCGACACGCTCAATTGCAAGGCGGCGCTGTACGCGATCGACCGCTATTTCGAGCAGCACGGCATCCGCGTGCCGATCATGATCTCCGGCACGATCACCGATGCGAGCGGCCGCACCCTCTCCGGCCAGACGACCGAGGCGTTCTGGAATTCCATCGCCCACGCGCAACCGTTGAGCGTGGGCTTGAACTGCGCGCTCGGCACCGAGCAGTTGCGCCAGTACGTGGAAGAAATGGCGCGTGTCGCGAGCACGCACGTAAGCAGCCACCCGAACGCGGGCCTGCCGAATGAATTCGGCGGCTACGACGATACGCCCGAGTTCATGGCCGGTCAGATCAAGGAATGGGCCGAGTCCGGTTTTCTTAACGTCATTGGCGGCTGCTGCGGCACCACGCCGGCGCACATCAAGGCCATCGCCGCGGCCGTGCGCGGGCTACGTCCGCGCGCAGTGCCGCAGATCGAGCCGCAATGCCGGCTTGCGGGACTCGAGCCGCTCAATATCGGGCCCGATTCCATGTTCGTGAACGTCGGCGAGCGCACCAACGTCACCGGCTCGGCGGTCTTCAAGAAGCTCATCCTCAACAACGAGCACGACAAGGCGATCGAGGTCGCGCGCAGCCAGGTGGTGAGTGGCGCGCAGATGATCGACATCAACATGGACGAGGCGATGCTCGAGGGCGAGAAGGCGATGACGACGTTCCTGAACCTCATCGCCTCCGAGCCCGAGATCTCGCGCGTGCCGGTCATGGTTGACTCCTCCAAATGGAGCGTGCTCGAGGCGGGCCTCAAATGCATTCAGGGCAAGCCGGTCGTGAACTCGATCAGCCTCAAGGAAGGCGAAGAGAAATTCATACGCGAGGCGAGCGCGGTGCGCCGCTACGGCGCGGCCGTGGTGGTCATGGCTTTCGACGAGAACGGCCAGGCCGACACGCGGCAACGCAAGGTCGAAATCTGCGCGCGCTCGTACCGGATTCTCACCGAGAAGTTGGGCTTCCCGCCGCAAGACATCATCTTCGACCCGAACATCTTCGCGGTCGCAACCGGCATCGAGGAGCACAACAACTACGCCGTGGACTTCATCGAGGCCACGCGCGAGATCAAGCGCCGCCTCCCCCACGCGCTCATCTCCGGCGGCGTGTCCAACGTGTCGTTCTCGTTCCGCGGCAACAACGCGGTGCGCGAGGCGATCCACTCGGTGTTCCTGTACCACGCGATCCAGGCCGGCATGGATATGGGCATCGTGAACGCCGGCCAGCTCGCGGTGTACGAGGAGATCCCGCCGGAGCTGCGCGAGCGGGTCGAGGACGTGATCCTGAATCGCCGCCCCGATGCCACCGAACGGCTGCTCGAGATCGCGCCCGGGTACGCGGGCGAAGGCGGCAAGGCCCAGACCCAGGATCTGTCCTGGCGCGAGGCGCCGGTCACGGAACGCATCCAGCACGCGCTCGTGCAGGGCATCGACGAATATATCGAACGGGACGCGGAGGAGGCGAGAAAACAGTTCGCGCGCCCGGTCCAGGTGATCGAAGGCCCGCTCATGGACGGCATGAACGTGGTGGGCGATCTCTTCGGCGCCGGCAAGATGTTCCTGCCGCAGGTGGTGAAGAGCGCGCGCGTCATGAAGAAGGCCGTGGCCCATCTCGTGCCGTTCATCGAGGCGGAGAAGTCGGCGGGCGCCAAGACCAAGGGCAAGATCCTCATGGCCACCGTGAAGGGCGACGTGCACGACATCGGCAAGAACATCGTGGGCGTGGTGCTCGCGTGCAACAACTATGAGGTCATCGATCTCGGCGTGATGGTGCCGGCCGCGAAGATTATCGAGGCCGCACAGAATGAAAAGGTGGACCTCATCGGCCTCTCCGGCCTCATCACGCCCTCGCTCGATGAAATGGCGCATGTGGCGAAAGAGATGCAGCGCGCGGGCTTCACCGTCCCGCTGCTCATCGGCGGCGCCACCACCTCGCGCGTGCACACGGCGGTGAAGATCGCGCCGAATTACGCAGGCTCCGTGATCTGGGTCAAGGACGCCTCGCGCGGTGTCGGTGTGGCATCGAACCTGCTCTCCACCGACCTCAAGGCCGATTTCGTCACGAAGATAAAGGCCGACTACGATGAAGTGCGCGCGCGGCACAAGGGCAAGCAGGCCGGCGTGCGGCTGCTGGCGCTTGCGGAGGCGCGGGCAAACAAGGCGAAACTCGATTGGTCGCATTACACCCCGCCGGCGCCGCGCAAACCGGGCATTACCGTCTTCGAGGATTACGCCCTCGACGAACTGACGCGCTACATCGACTGGACGCCGTTCTTTATTACCTGGGAGATGAAAGGCCGCTACCCGGCCATTCTCAAGGACGAAAAAACCGGCACGGAAGCGACCAAGCTCTTCAACGACGCCCAGGCGATGCTCGAGCGCATCGTCAAGCAGAAGCTGCTCACCGCCCGGGGCGTCATCGGCCTGTTCCCGGCCAACAGCGTCAACGACGATGACATCGAGGTGTACACGGACGAGTCGCGCACGCGGGTGCTCACGACCCTGCACGGCCTGCGCCAGCAGGACGAAAAGCCGCCGGGGCGGCCGAACCGCGCGCTCGCGGACTTCATCGCGCCGAAGGCGACGGGACTCAAGGATTACATCGGCGGCTTCGCCGTCACCACCGGGCTGGGCGCCGACGAGCTGGTGAAGCAGTACGAAAAGCAGCATGACGATTACAGCGCGATTCTCGTCAAGGCGCTCGCCGACCGCCTCGCCGAGGCTTTCGCCGAACATCTGCACGAGCGCGTCCGCAAGGAGTTCTGGGGCTACGCGGCCGGCGAGCAGCTCGGCAACGAGGCCTTGATCCGCGAGGAGTACCAAGGCATCCGTCCCGCCGCGGGCTACCCCGCCAGCCCGGATCACACCGAGAAGGCTCTGCTCTTCGAGCTGATCGATGCGACGCCGCGCACGGGCGTGAAGCTCACGGAGACCTTCGCCATGTGGCCGGGGGCAAGCGTGAGCGGGCTTTATTTCTCGCACCCCGAATCGCAGTACTTCGCCGTGGGTCAGATCGGCAAAGACCAGGTCGAGGACTACGCGCGCCGCAAGGGCATGGATGTGGCCACGATGGAACGCTGGCTGTCGCCGAATCTCGGCTACGAGCCGGAATAGCCGGGCACCACGCCGCCTGCCGCGGACCGGACTTCTCCGCCCCAGCGATGGCCGTCGGTGTCGTGGAAGTAGCGGGTCCGGATACCTCGCTGCTATATTCCTTATAGTCACGGAGACCAGCCATGCCCACCAATCTCCTGGATCGCATCACGATCAATCCACAACAGTGCGGGGGGCGTCCTTGCGTCCGTGGAATGCGTATCCGCGTCTCCGATGTGCTGGACCTGTTCGCCGCCGGCCTGACGGTCGAGGAGATTTTGAAGGAAATGCCCGATCTCGAACCCGAGGATCTTAAGGCCTGCCTGCAATTCGCCGCACGACGGCTCGATCACCCCCTCATCGCCGCGTGATCCTCTGGCTCGACGCTCAGTTGTCTCCCGCGCTCGGCCCCTGGATCACTGAAACCTTTGCCGTCACCGCCCGCGCCGTACGCGAGCTCGGCCTGCGCGACGCCACGATCAAGCTTAAAACGGCGTTTAACCGCAGATGAACGCAGATAAACGCGGATATTCATTGCGCTGCCCGTATTCGCCAGGCCACCAAAAGGGTGAATGGCTTCGGTGCATCAACGGCATATTTCATTCGCGTTAATCTGCGTTCATCTGCGGTTAACTGCTTTTTCTAAAGTTAAGTGCTGAACGAATCCGACATCGCAGCACTCTCCGGGCTCGCCGATACCGAGGCCGCGGCGCGGCTCGCGGCTGAAGGCCATAACGAACTCCCCACCGGCAAGCCGCGCAGCCTGCTCGCCATCGCGCTCGATGTCGTGCGCGAGCCGATGTTTCTGCTGCTCCTCGGGAGCGGCGGCCTCTATCTCCTCTTGGGCGATGTGCGCGAGGCGCTGTTCCTGCTTTTCTTCGTGTTCGTCGTGATGGGTATCACGCTCTACCAGGAGCGCAAGACCGAGCGCGTGCTCGAGGCCCTGCGCGATCTCTCGAGCCCGCGCGCGCTCGTGATCCGCGACGGAAAAGAACTGCGCATCCCGGGGCGCGAAGTCGTGCGCGGCGATGTGCTGGTGCTCGCCGAGGGCGACCGCGTGCCGGCGGACGCGCGGCTCCTCTGGTGTCGCAATCTTTCGGCCGACGAATCGCTGCTCACCGGCGAATCGGTGCCGGTGCGCAAGCGCGCCGTCGAAACCGCACCGCCGTCCGCACGGCCCGGCGGCGACGATCTGCCGTTCGTGTACGCGAGCACCCTCATCGTGCAAGGCAAGGGCGTGGCCGTGGTCGAGACCACCGGCCTCGACACCGAGATCGGTCGCATCGGCAAGGCGGTGCAGGCGCTGGCGGAAGAACCCACGCCGCTGCAACAGGAAACGCGGCGGATGGTGCGGCTCTTCGCCACACTCGGTCTCGGGCTTTGTCTCATCGTCGTCGTCGCGTACGGACTGCTGCGCGGCGATTGGCTTAACGGCCTGCTCGCGGGGCTCACCATGGCCATGGCGATCCTGCCGGAGGAGTTTCCGGTCGTGCTCACGGTCTTTCTCGCCCTCGGCGCCTGGCGCATCGCCAGGGCGCGGGTGCTCACGCGCCGCATGCCGGTGGTGGAGACGCTCGGCGCCGCCACCGTGCTGTGCGTGGACAAGACCGGCACGCTCACCCAGAACCGCATGTCGGTAAGCGCGCTCGCCGCGAATGGCGCATATCTCGATGTCTCCACCGAGCGCGCGACGCTGCCCGACAATTTCCACGAGCTCGTCGAGTTCGCGATCCTGGCGAGCCAGCGCGATCCCTTCGATCCGATGGAGAAGGCGCTGCGCGCGCTCGGCGACACCGCCCTCGCCCGCACCGAGCACCTGCACGCCGACTGGACGCTCGCGCGCGAGTATCCGCTTTCCTCCGAGCTGCTCGCGCTCTCGCACGTGTGGCGCGCACCGGACCGGGAGCATTACGTCATCGCCGCCAAAGGCGCGCCCGAGGCGATTGCGGATCTGTGTCACTTCAGTCCGGCACAGTTAAAGGAACTCGGCGAATCCATCCGTGCACTCGCCGATCGGGGGCTGCGGGTGCTGGGCGTGGCCCGGGCGGAATTCCGCGCGGAGCCGCTGCCGGGCAAGCAGCACGATTTCGATTTTGTGTTCCTCGGGCTGGTGGGGCTGGCCGATCCCATCCGCCCGGCCGTACCCGAGGCCGTCGCCGCCTGCGCGACCGCCGGCATTCGCGTGGTCATGATCACCGGCGACTATCCCGGCACCGCGCGCAACATCGCCGGCCAGATCGGGCTGGCGCCGCGCGCGGAGATCATCACCGGACCGGAGCTCGACCGCTTAAGCGACGAGGAGTTGCGCCAACGCATCCGGCGGGTGAACCTCTTCGCGCGCGTGGTGCCGGAGCAGAAGCTGCGCATCGTAAACGCGCTCAAGGCGAACGGCGAGGTCGTGGCCATGACGGGCGATGGCGTGAACGATGCGCCGGCGCTCAAAGCGGCGCACATCGGCATCGCCATGGGCGAGCGCGGCACGGACGTGGCGCGCGAGGCCGCCGATCTCGTGCTGCTCGATGACGACTTCTCCTCGATCGTCGCCGCGGTGAAACTCGGGCGGCGCGTGGCCGACAATCTGCGCAAGGCGACGGCCTATATCATCGCGGTGCACGTGCCCATCATCGGGCTCTCGCTGCTGCCGGTGCTGCTCGGCTGGCCGCTGGTCCTGACCCCGGTGCACATCGTGTTTCTCGAGCTGATTATCGATCCCACCTGCTCCGTGGTGCTCGAAGCCGAACGCGAGGAGGAAGGTGTCATGCACCGGCCGCCGCGTCCGCCCGGCGCGCCGCTCTTCGGCCGACGGTTGCTCTTCTTGGGTCTCATGCAGGGCGCGGGCGTGCTCGCCATCATGCTCGCGATCTTCGGCGTGACGCTCTACCGCGGTCTCGGGGAATACGAGGCGCGGGCGCTCACCTTTACCGCGCTCGTGGTCGCGAACCTGGCGCTGATTTTCACCAACCGTTCCTGGTCGCGCGGGGTGGTCGAGATCCTGCGCACGCCGAACGCAGCGTTGTGGTGGGTGGTCGCCGGGACGGTGTTTTTCCTGGCGCTCGCGCTTTATCTCCCGGCGCTGCGCGACCTGTTCCGCTTCAACACCCTGCATGCGGTGGACATCGCCTTCTGCCTCGCGGCCGGAGTCCTCAGCATCGCGTGGTTTGAGATCTTCAAGGCGATGCGGCGGCGGACAGCGCCGTCGGGATCGGCGTAAGGGCGCCTCGAAAAATTAAATGGACAGGATTACTGATCCGGTCGCTAAATGGTGCATGTCACTTTTCTCCCAAAGTGAACGAGTGCGCGCCCCAGCGCGCATCGGCTCGCCTCCCTCTCGAAGTGAATGAAGCGCGCGCCCCACGGCGCGCTCGGCTCGCTCCCTTCTCCCTGCGGGAGAAGGGATGGGGATGAGGGCCCTCACCCTCATTCCCTCTCCCGCAAGCGGGAGAGGGAGGCGAGCCGATCCGCGCTCGCGCGCGGTCTCGTTCACTCTGGGAGAGGGGAAGTAGGTGAGAGTCTCTATTCCGGTCGGAATGAGGGTGAGGGCGAGAGGGCCGGGGTGAGGGCAAGGCAGCGCAAAAAACGGCCCTCATCCTGTCCTTCTCCCGCGGGGAGAAGGGACCCATGGCTTGACGGTGTGCGCACTATTTACCGTTCTCCTCAGTAACAGGATTTACAGGATAAAGATCAGTCTTGAGTCTTTGTTTTAATCCTGTTGATCCTGTTAATCCTGTCCATTCTTATTTTTCTCTGCGTGCTCTGCGTTCTCTGCGGTGAAAACCTTCTTTCTAAGGCAGACGCTCGACGCCGTAAACCACCTGCAACGAATGCGCCCCGCCCGGCGCGACCGTCACCACGTCCTCGGCGGCGTTGGCGCTCTCGACGCACACCATGTTGAGATAGCCGTTCTCGCCGAAGTCGCCCATCTTCGCCGCCTTCTCGATCCAGGGATTCCACACCACGGTGGAGCGGCTCCCGCGCTTGGCGATGCGGATGCGCCGCTTGAGGCCCGGGTCTTCGATCAGGCAGTCGGCGCTGGAGTCGAGATAGATGCGATCGGTCTCGGCGCCGATGGTGACCGGACCTTCCTGGCGCTTTCGGCTCCCGTTGTCCATTTTGTCTATGTACGGGCAGTCCTCGAGCCCGCGGATCGTCACATTACGGATATCGCTCACCTCGAAATAGGTGTGCAAGGCGTCGCCGATGACGATCGGCTCCTTGCCGGTGTTGCGCGTGACGAGATCGAGCGCGAGCGTCCGGCCGACGGTAACCATGAGCGTGACCTCCGAGGGATGCGGCCACTGGGCGCGCGTCGCCGCGGTCTCGATCAGGCGGAACGTGAGCCGCGTCGCGCCGTCGGCCAGCGTCTCGGTCTTCACGACTTCCCACATCACCGTGCGCGCATAGCCGTGGCCGGGGAAGGACGCCTCTTGCGCGTGCGGCCCGAACCACGGCCAGCACACCGGCACGCCGCCACGGATGGATTTTCCCGGCGCGAACTTGGCGGCGCGGCTCAGCCACAGCACCGGCGATTCGCCTTGCGGCGCCCAGGTCATGACATGCGCGCCCTGCAGCGCGATCGTGGCCGAGGCCAGCGAATTGGTCACCTCGGCGACCGTGAGCCCGCCGGGGCCGTCCTTGAAGTTCACCTGCTCAGGAATTCCAAAGTAGCGGTTCAGGGTGGTGACGTCGGCAGCGTTCATGCGGTCTCCGGTTTCTTCTCGTTGCAGGGAGATTGCGGCACACAGCTACAGCGCCGCGCCTCATCGGGCGCGGGCGCGTCCAGATCAAATTGGCGGCGGATTGTACCTTAACGCACGCTGCCGAAGGAGAAGTCGGCGCTGTAGGCCGGCAGCGGCAGCCCCGCAATGCGGCTCGCCTGGCGCACCGGACCCTTGGGGAAAAGGAGATAGAGCTGCCTCATGCCCTGCTCCTTGGCGAACTTCTCTGCGAGGAGATTCAACAGCACCCGGGCGTTGTGGATCGACCCGTGCTCCTTGTAATGCTCGCGCAGAAAATGAACGATCTCCCAATGCCGGGGCGTAAGCTCGATGCCTTCCTCGGCCGCGAGCTTCCGGGCGACGATCTCCGACCATTCCTCGAGTCCCATGAGATGCCCCGCGGGATCGCTCGCGTTCGCCTCCTCGTCGATGATGAACTTCATGATGTCCGGCATGTTCCACCTCCTGTGCGCGGCAACTTCCGGGTGCGTCGTCAATTCCATTATTCTCCTTTCCATCCATGCCCGCCAATAAGCCTAAGACACGGTTTTTATTAGCGTTTACTTATAGGCGCTGATTGCGTACGCGAAGCCGCACTTGCGCATCTCGTGACGCCGCATCAGGGTGTGGAATATGATAAAAGGAATATGATAAAAGTGTCGCTCCGACCGGGGCGGATCGTTTTCAGCAGACGATACACGGTCATTTGAAACCCGATGCGCGTAGCAACAGCACTCAGCCACTACCTTACTCCGGCCGCCACACATCATCCCGAGGTGATGCAGGTCCAGCCACCGGAACGCGTGCGCGCATATAACGAGCGCCGCGATGCCGCCGCGCCCGAGCACCTGCCGGTGGCGCATGTGTACGAGGGCGAGTTGATCGCCAAGGCGTACGCGCCAACCGGGATTGCGCCGCTCGAACGTGCGCTGCTCGATGCCCGCGCCGTCGAACCTCCGGCCGCGCCCGCCACGGCGACGCACGCGGTGCCGGCCGCCATCGCCGCCTACTTACACCACAGCAGCTCGATACCGGAGTATCTCGCCGGGAGCGTCATCGACGCATATGTCTAAGAGTTTTCGCCGCAGAGAACGCAGAGGGCGCAGAGAAAAGCGAATGGACAGGATTTACAGGATTAACAGGATTAAAAATCGAAACAAGACCATCTTGAAATGGTTTTGATTGAAATCCTGTAAATCCTGTTAATCCTGTCCATTAGAGCTTCCCTAGCTCAGACTCACGCCGATCAGTTTTCCAATCAGATAGGTCGCGGCGCCGGCGGCGGCGCCGATCCCGAGCATGCGCAGCCCGCCCCAGACGGCGCTCTTGCCGCTGAAGAGACTCAGCGCCGCGCCCACTGCGGCCAGCCCGAGCGCGGCGACGATGCCGGCGACCGGCAGCGCCGTGCCGGTGTTCCGGAGAAACAGAAACGGCAGCAGCGGCACCAGCGCGCCGGCGCCGAACGAAATAAACGAGAACGCGGCCGCGCCCCAGGGCGATCCGAGATTTTCAGGATTGAGCCCCAGCTCCTCGCGCGACAGCGTATCGAGCGCGTGCTCCGGATCGCGCAGCATCTCCGCCGCCAGCGCCCGCGCCTGCGCGCGCGGGACACCGCGGGCGGCGTAGATGAGCGCCAGCTCCTCCTGCTCCTCCTCCGGGTAAAGCGCGAGCTCCTCGCGTTC
>MFSU01000074.1 GCA_001785115.1 Candidatus Muproteobacteria bacterium RBG_16_65_34 | reverse complement strand
TTCGCACTACCGCTACTCAAGCTACCGCCACAACGCCCAGGGGCGCAAGGACCCGCTGCTCACCGAACACGAGGTCTACCGGCGCCTCGGGCGAGCCATCGCCGCCCGCTGTGATGCCTACCGCGCGCTCTTTCACGGGGCGGTGGCGGAGGCGGCGCTCGACGAGATACGGGAGGCGACCAACAAGGGCTGGGCGCTCGGCCACGACCGCTTTCGGGATGAGGTTGAACACCTGGCCGCACGGCGGGCCGCGCCCTTGCCGCGCGGGCGCCCGGCACGTAGGCTTGGCAAACGTAAACCGAGAACCGCAAACAAGGCATAAATCGAGTCTGACCCTAATGGCACTCTAATGGCACTATGGAAAGTAGCCTCACACCTGCCAATATTGCTGCACTGACCGGAATCATGGTGTTTGGGGCCTTGGTTCCGAGTGTCAGCGTGTTGGCGGTATCGGCCAGGTCAGCCGCTCTTGGTTTTGCTCACGGCGTTCTTACATCCGTCGGGATAGTGGTTGGCGACATTGTATTCATATTAATCGCCATATACGGGTTGTCGGTCCTTGCGGATTTGATGGGCAGCCATTTTGCCCTGGTAAAATATCTTGGAGGCGCGTATCTAATTTGGCTGGGAACAGTGCTGTGGAGGTCAAAACCAAAAGCAGATGGAGTTGAAGGAAACAGTAAGACCTCGATGCCGTCGAGTTTCCTGACCGGGCTGCTTATTACATTGGCCGACCAGAAAGCAATCCTGTTTTATCTCGGGTTCTTCCCGGCTTTCATAGATTTGTCTGCGATTTCTCTTGCCGACACCGGCATTATTCTGATCATCGCTACCGTAGCAGTGGGCGGACCAAAACTCTTGTATGCATTCATGGCGGAAAGAGCTGGACTCATTTTTAGAAACTCAAAGGCAGCGAGAGCAGTCAATATTACCGCTGGGAGTGTAATGGCTGGTGTTGGTGTTTTTCTTGTGGCGAAGGCATAACGGGATTTGAAAGCAAGACAAAAACCTGTTTTTCCTTTTCAAGATTTAATCCTGTAAATCCTGTTAATCCTGTCTAATTTCTTTTCGCCTTCCATCTCGCAAATTCTTGTCTACCCCCTTGCCTTACTGGCGCCTCTCCGGATTTTATCTTTTCTACTTCGCCACCCTCGGCGCGCTGGTGCCGTATTGGGGGCTCTATCTCCAGTCCATCGGCTTTGCGCCCTCCGAAATCGGGAGTCTCATGGCGCTGCTGATGGTGACGCGCATCGTGGCGCCGAACATCTGGGCCTGGATCGCCGACCACCGCGAGCGCCGGATGCGGGTTGTGCGGCTCGCTTCGTTCCTTTCCGTCGTCGCCTTCGCCGGGGTGTTCGCGGGCCGCAGTTTCTGGTGGCTGGCCGCGGTGTTGCTCGGTTTCAGTTTTTTCTGGCAGGCCTCGCTCCCGCTGCTCGAGGTGCTCGTGATGAACCACACGGGCGCGCGCCCGGGCGCCTACGGGCGCGTGCGGGTCTGGGGCTCGATCGGATTTATCGCCAGCGTCGTCGCGCTCGGGCCGGTGGTGGACGCCCGGGGCCCGTGGTGGGTGCTGCCGACGATCCTCACGCTCGTGCTCGGCATCTGGCTATTCAGCCTGGTGCTGCCGGAGTCCGAAGCGCGCGGGCGCGCCCCGCATCCCGAACCGCTTCTCAAGGTGATCTTGCGCCCGGAGGTGCTCGTGTTTCTGACCGTCTGCTTCCTCATGCAGGTGAGCCACGGTCCGTACTACACGTTCTATTCGATTTACCTCGAATCCTACGGCTACTCCAAGACGCTGATCGGCGCGCTGTGGGCGTTCGGGGTGGTATGCGAGATCGGCGTGTTTTTGCTCATGCCGTGGATTCTGGCGCGCGCGAATCTGCGCACGGTGCTGCTGGTGAGTTTCCTGCTGGCCGCCGCGCGCTGGCTGTTGATCGGGTGGTTCCCGCAGAATCTTCCGATCCTGATCGCGGCGCAGGCGCTGCACGCCGCGACCTTCGGCACCTTTCATGCCGCCGGTATGCAGATGGTGTACCGCTTCTTCACCGGCCGGCATCAGCACCGCGGCCAGGCGATCTACAGCTCGGCGAGCTTCGGGATCGGTGGCGCGGTGGGGAGCTTCTACAGCGGCCACGCCTGGGCCACGCTCGGGCCGGCGATGACGTTCGGCATCGCCGCCGCGGCGGCGGGGATCGCCTTCGTCGTGGCGTTCTTTCTGCTAAAGAAATTTAGACAGGATTGACAGGAATTACAGCAAAAAAGAAATAGATAGGATTAACAGGATTGCTCAGGATTTACAGGATTAACGCAAAGACTCAAGACTCAAGACTGACGACCCACGACTGACGACTGATTCTCAGGCCGAGGTCCTGAAGCGCCCGCGGCGCACGGACGGGAACGGGATCACCTCCGCCGGAGATTTCGGCTGTCCGCGCGTGGAGGGGGCGGCCGCTTGCGCCGGGTCGGCGAAGATCTCCTCCAGCGCCGCGCACAGCTCCCCGAGCAACCGGTGGGCATCTACGTCGGTCGTCGCGGCGCGCAGCGCCTCGAGCCGCGGCGGCGCGAGCGCGCGGAAGGTGGCGGCGCGGTTCACCGGGTCGGTGAGGCTGCGGCAGGTGTTGCCGCTGAAGATCGCGCGCACGAGCTTGGTCATCAGATCGGGATGCAGCGGGCTGCCCTCGAAGATATCCTTGATCCCGCGCGCGCAAGGGTTGAGCGGGAGCTGGTGGTTCCCGAGGCGGTGCTCCAGTTTTTCCAGAAGCTCCTTGAAGTTCATCGGCTTTCCTGCACGACCGCGATCATGGCCTGGGCGGCGTTGGACAACGTGCGCCCGGCATGGGTGACCAGGCCGAGGCTGCGGCGAATGACCATTTTCTTAATCTGGACCACCTTGAGGCTTTCGTCAATCATGCTGCGCGGAAGCGCGCTCCAGCCGAGGCCGATGGCGGCGAGCATTTTGAGGACCTCCAGATAGTTCGTGGCCATGCCGATCTGAATCCGCTCGCGCAGCGGCCCGAGTGCCTTGAGGATGATTTCGCGCGTGTAGGTTCCCGGCCCCGGCAGAATGGCGGGGTAGTCGAGCAGCGCCTTGGCCTGGAGCTCGGCGCGGTTCGCCAGGGGGTGCGCCGGGCTCACCACAATCTCCAGCGGATCGTCCCAGATCCTGGTGACGCGCAGCGCCGGCAGCGGCGCCGGCGGCAGGGTCACGATGGCAAGCTCGATCTCGCCCTGGGCCACGGCGGCGCAGGCCTTTTCCGAGTCCATGAAGCGCAGGTCGAGCCGCACCTCGGGATAGGTCTGATGGAAGCGCTTGAGGGCCGGCGGCAGGCGGTGCAGGCCGATGTGATGGCTCGTGGCCAGCCGCAGCTCCCCGACGATCGTGCCCGAGAGGTTCGCGATCGAGCGCTTCACGTCGTCGAGCTCGCGCAGAATCGCGCGGGCGCGGTCCAGTAGGGCCGCGCCCGCCGGGGTCAGTTGGGCGCGGCGCCCGATGCGGTCGAAGAGCCGCGTACCGAGCTCGGCCTCGAGGGCCGCGATACGCTTGCTGATCGCCGGTTGGCTCAGAAATACCCGCTCGGCGGCGCGGGAGAACGAGCCGGTTTCGGCCACGGCCAGAAACGCCCGGAGGGCGGCGATATTCATAACCCAATAGAATCGAATATATGTAAAATATGAATTTGCGTTATTTATAAACTCTGCTTAGGATTTATGCAATCTCGTGAATAGGCACCGCGCCATGCCCCGAAATACCCTCTATGACAAGCTTTGGGACGCCCACGTAGTCCGTCAGAGCGCGGATGGCACCGGCCTGCTTTATATCGACCGGCATCTGGTGCACGAGGTGACGAGCCCGCAGGCGTTCGAGGGGCTGAGACTGGCGGGCCGCAGGCCGTGGCGCGTGGGCGCCAATCTCGCCACCGCCGACCACAACGTGCCGACGACCGAGCGCGCGCGGGGCATCGCGGATCCCGTGTCGCGCCTGCAGGTGCAGACGCTCGATCGGAACTGCCATGAGTTCGGCATCACCGAGTTCGGCATGAGCGACCCGCGCCAGGGGATCGTGCACGTGATCGGCCCCGAGCAGGGCGCGACCCTGCCGGGCATGACGGTGGTCTGCGGCGACTCGCATACCTCCACGCATGGGGCCTTCGGGGCGCTCGCCTTCGGCATCGGAACCTCCGAGGTCGAGCACGTGCTCGCGACCCAGTGCCTCATACAGAAAAAATCGAAGAACATGCGCGTGCGTGTGGATGGCGCGATCCCGCCGGGCGTCACGGCCAAGGACATCGTACTCGCGATTATCGGACGAATCGGCACCGCGGGCGGCACCGGCTGCGCCATCGAGTTTGCCGGAACCGCGATCGAGCAACTGTCCGTTGAAGGCCGCATGACCGTATGCAACATGGCGATCGAGGCCGGCGCCAGGGCCGGCATGATCGCAGTCGACGAGAAGACCATCGAGTACTTCCGCGGCCGTCCGTATGCCCCGAGGGGCGAGCTGTGGGACCCGGCGGTGAAGGCGTGGCGCGAATTGAAAAGCGATCCGGATGCGAAGTTCGACAAGGAGGTCGTACTCAACGCCGCGGAGATCAAACCCCAGGTCACTTGGGGGACATCGCCGGAGATGGTCGTGCCGGTGGACAGCGTTGTCCCCGATCCGGGAAAGGAGCCCGATTCCGTGAAGCGTACCGGCATGCAGCAGGCGCTCAAGTACATGGGTCTCGAACCCGGGACGCCGGTGCGCGAGATTTATCTCGACAAGATTTTCATCGGCTCGTGCACCAACGCGCGCATCGAAGACCTGCGTGCCGCGGCGGACGTGGTAAAGGGCAAGCAGGTAGCGAAGCGCATTAAACTCGCCATGGTGGTGCCGGGCTCGGGCCTGGTGAAGAGCGAAGCGGAGAAGGAAGGACTGGACAAGATTTTCAAGGACGCGGGCTTCGAGTGGCGCGACCCGGGCTGCTCGATGTGTCTCGCCATGAACGCCGACCGGCTCGAGCCGGGCGAGCGCTGCGCCTCGACCTCGAATCGCAACTTCGAAGGCCGCCAGGGCGCGGGCGGGCGCACGCACCTGGTATCGCCGGCCATGGCCGCGGCGGCGGCGATTGCGGGGCATTTTGTGGATGTAAGGGAGTTATAAGAGTTTTCGCCGCAGAGGCGCAGAGAACGCAGAGGTTTTCAAATTATCCGTGCTTTTCTCTGCGTCCTCTGCGTCTCTGCGGCGGGAGATCATATGAAAATATTCGACAAACTAAATGGACTGGTGGTGCCGCTCGATCGGGCGAACGTGGACACCCGAGCGCACGGGCTTCGGGCCGAATCTGTTCGATGGTTGGTGCTACGCGGCGGCGATTGCGGGGCATTTTGTGGATGTAAGGGAGTTATAAGAGTTTTCGCCGCAGAGACGCAGAGAACGCAGAGGTTTTTAAATTATCCGTGCTTTTCTCTGCGTCCTCTGCGTCTCTGCGGCGGGAGATCATATGAAAATATTCGACAAACTAAATGGACTGGTGGTGCCGCTCGATCGGGCGAACGTGGACACCGACGCGATCATCCCCAAGCAGTATCTGAAGTCCATCGAGCGCACGGGCTTCGGGCCGAATCTGTTCGATGGCTGGCGCTACCTCGATCCGGGCGAGCCGGGGATGGACCACGGCAAGCGCCGGCCCAATCCGGACTTCGTCCTCAATCGGCCGCGCTATCGGGGCGCGCAGATCCTGCTGGCGCGCGACAACTTCGGCTGCGGCTCCTCGCGCGAGCACGCGCCGTGGGCGCTCGCGGACTACGGCTTGCGCGCGATCATCGCGCCGAGCTACGCCGACATTTTTTACAACAACAGTTTCAAAAATGGATTGCTCCCGATCGTGCTCGAGCGCGATGCGGTGGATCGGCTGTTCCGGGAGACCGAGGCCGCGCCGGGCTACACGCTCACGGTGGATCTCGCGGCGCAGACGGTGACGACGCCCTCGGGCGCGGTATTCCAGTTCGAGATCGACGCCTTCCGCAAGCACTGTTTGTTAAACGGGCTGGATGACATCGGCCTCACGCTCGAGCACGTGGACGAGATCAGGGCCTACGAAGCGCGGCGCCGCAAGGAAGCGCCTTGGTTGTTTGTATGAGTTTTTGCCGCAGAGACGCAGAGGACGCAGAGAAATACATTTTTACCTGAAAACCTCTGCGATCTCTGCGTCTCTGCGGCAAATGATCACATAAGGATTTTTTCATGACAAAGAAAATCGCGGTGCTTCCCGGTGACGGCATCGGCCCCGAGGTAACCGCCGAGGCGGTGAAGGTGCTCGAGCGCCTGCGCCGCGATTTCGGCCTCAAGATCGAGCTGGAGACCGCCCCGGTGGGCGGGGCGGCGTACGATTTGCACAAGCATCCGCTGCCGGATTCGACGTTGACGCTCGCGAGAGCGGCCGATGCGGTGCTGCTCGGCGCGGTCGGCGGGCCACAGTACGACACCTTGCCGCGCGCGCTGCGCCCGGAAAAGGCGCTGCTCGGTCTGCGCGCGGAGCTAAAGCTCTTCGCCAATCTGCGCCCGGCGATCCTGTATCCGCAGCTTGCCTCGGCCTCGACGCTCAGGCCCGAGGTGGTGGCGGGGCTCGATCTGCTGATCGTGCGCGAGCTCACCGGCGATATCTACTTCGGCGAGCCGCGCGGCGTGCGCGTGCGCGCAGACGGCGAGCGCGAGGGCTTCAATACCATGGTCTACGCCGAGCATGAGGTCGAGCGCGTGGCGCGGGTGGCGTTCGATGCCGCGCGCAAGCGCAGGAAGAAGCTCTGTTCGGTGGAGAAGGCCAACGTGCTCGAAACGAGCGGGCTGTGGCGCGAGGTCGTGATCCGGGTGGCCAAGGATTACCCGGAGATCGAGTTGAGTCATATGTACGTGGACAACGCGGCGATGCAGTTGGTGCGGGCGCCCAAGCAGTTCGATGTCATTGTCACCGGCAACCTCTTCGGCGATATTCTCTCCGACGAGGCGGCGATGCTCACCGGCTCGATCGGCATGCTGCCGTCGGCCTCGCTGGATGCGGCCGACAAGGGCATGTACGAGCCGATCCACGGCTCGGCCCCGGACATCGCCGGCAAGGGCATCGCCAACCCGCTGGCGACGATCCTCTCCGTGGCAATGATGCTGCGCTACACGCTCAATGCGCCGGTGCTGGCGGACAAGATCGAGCAGGCGGTGTCGAAGGTGCTCGACCGGGGGTTGCGTACCGGGGATATTTATACGGAGGGGACGAAGAAGGTCGGCACGAAAGAGATGGGCGACGCGGTGGTAACGGCATTGTAAGATTTTCTGCCGCAGAGACGCAGAGAACGCAGAGGGAATCTTCGGAAAACAGGAAAGATCTCTGCGTCCTCCGCGTCTCTGCGGCAAGAATTCATAGATTTTAATGAGGTGACACGATGAAGCGGGTAGGTCTGATCGGTTGGCGCGGCATGGTGGGTTCGGTGCTCATGGGCCGCATGCAGCAGGAGCGGGATTTCGATCGCATCGATCCGGTGTTCTTTACCACGTCCCAGGTGGGTGGCACGGGTCCTTCGATCGGCAAAGACGTGCCCGCGCTCAAGGACGCGAAGAACATTGCCGAACTGAAGGCGCTGGACATCATCATCACCTGCCAGGGTGGCGAGTACACCGGCGAAATTTTCCCCAAGCTGCGCGCCGCGGGCTGGAAGGGTTACTGGATCGATGCCGCCTCGACACTGCGCATGAACGATGACGCGGTGATCGTCCTCGACCCGGTGAACCTGGACGTCATCAAGGGCGCCATCGCCAAGGGCGTGAAGAATTACATCGGCGGCAACTGCACGGTCTCGCTGATGCTCATGGCCCTGGGGGCGCTGTTCCAGAAGGGTTACGTCGAATGGATGACCGCCATGACCTATCAGGCGGCCTCCGGCGCCGGCGCCCAGAACATGCGCGAGCTGCTGCGGCAGATGGGCGAGGTGCATCTGGCGGCGAAGAGCCTGCTCGACGATCCGGCCTCGGCCATTCTCGATATCGATCGCGAGGTCGCGGGTACCCTGCGGGACGAAGGTTTTCCCACGGCGCACTTCGGCGTGCCGCTGGCGGGCAGTCTCATTCCCTGGATCGACAAGGAGCTGCCGAACGGCCAGAGCCGCGAGGAGTGGAAGGGTCAGGCCGAGACCAACAAAATCCTGGGGCGGACGGGAAACCCCATCCCGGTGGACGGCATCTGCGTGCGCATCGGCGCCATGCGCTGCCACAGCCAGGCGCTTACCATCAAGCTCACCCGCGACCTGCCGCTCGATGAGATCGAGGGGATGATTGGGGCCGCGAATCAGTGGGTGAAGGTGGTGCCGAACAAGCGCGACATCACCCTGAAGGAGCTTACCCCGGCGGCGGTCACCGGCACGCTGACGGTGCCGGTGGGGCGCCTGCGCAAGCTCAATATGGGCGGACAGTACCTCGGGGCCTTTACGGTCGGCGACCAGCTCCTGTGGGGCGCGGCCGAGCCGTTGCGGCGCATGCTGCGTATTCTGCTCGAGGCCTGAGGGTGGTTGAGATGTTCATGTGTTTTTAGTTAGATTGTCGGGGGGTAGGCGATTACGCCATAAGGTGGTGCAGAGCCCCGCGGATTCATCTGGGGTCCAACGATAAAATACTATCCGTAAGCTATAGTTAGTTGAGATTTATAAAGAGTCTTACTATCATAGCCGCGTAACCCATGGCCCAATAAGGCCTTGCGCCGGGAGACACCAGAACAAGGTGATCGTGATGCACCACAAAAGCAGGGGGATGACGGGGGTCGCCGGGCTGGCGCTTGCGTTGACACTCCTATTCACGCCCCTCACCGGCCAGGCTCTGGGTCTCGGCAAACTCAAGGTTCACTCGGCGCTTAACGCACCGCTCAACGCCGAGATCGAAATCACTTCGGTCGGCGAGAAGGAACTGAGGGGGCTTAACGTCGGTCTGGCCTCACGCCGGGATTTCGAAGACGCCGCCGTCGCGCGGCTGCCATTCCTCTCCGAGATCAAATTCACGGTCGTCAAGCGCGCCGACGGCGGGTATGTCCTGCAATTGCGCACCGAACAGCAGATCGAAGAGCCGTTCCTGCATTTGCTGCTGCAACTCGATTGGCCCGGCGGACGCCTGGTGCGGGAATACACGGCGCTGATCGATCCGCCTTCGTATCTTACCGGCAAGCCGGCGGGCATCGAGCCCCCGCGCGTCGCACCGGCCCCCAAGCCCGAGCCAGTCCCGGTGCCCTTGCCGGTACCGACGGCGCAGATCGAGCCGCAGGCGCTGCCCGCGGAAGAAACCCGAGTCGCGGAGGTCCCGACGGCGCCCGCGGACGATCGCCTGTTTGGCCCGGAGAATATGCAACCCTCGTCCGTCGTTATCTCCGATGCGACCGGCTGGCCGGTGGAGGCCGAGGAACGCAAGGCCGTCGAGCCGTCGGTGACCGCCGCGCCGCGCCCGGCCGTCGTGCCGGCCTGGGCCGGGGCCTCCGAGTACCGGGTGAAGCAGGGCGACACGCTCTGGGAGATCGCCGAGAAGCTGCGCGCCGACAAGCGCCTGGGCACGGAGCAGGCCGTGATCGCGCTCTACAACGCCAACCGCCACGCCTTCTTCGGAAACAACGTGAACAACCTCCACGCCGGCAAGATTCTCAAAGTTCCGGAGCGCGAGGAAGTGGAGGCGATTTCGCAGTCGCTCGCGCGCAAGGAGTTCCGCGCCCAATACGACGTATGGCAGGAATACAAGCTCAAGCTCGCGGGTGCGGGCCGAGGCATCAAGGTAGCCGGGGCCGAGACCGAGACCGCGCAGGCGCCGGCGAAGCCGGAGCAAGCGGCCAAGGCGCCCGCGGCCGAGGGGGTGAGGAAGCCGGAGCCGGAGCCGGCGGAAAAGGGCAGGCCGGGCGAGCTGCTCAAGATCGTGCGCGCCAATCTGCATGCCGAAAAAGGCGCGGCCGCGGCCAAGGTGGCCGAGACCGAATCCAGGAAAGGCGCCGCCGGCGAGCACCGGGCACTGGCCGAAAAGGTGGCCACGCTCGAGGAATCGCTGGAATCCAGGCGGCTCCAGACCCAGGAGCTCGCGAACAAGGTCGGCCAAGTGCGCGCGCAGCTCAAAAACGAGGCGCGTCTGATCGAACTCGAGAACAAGGAGTTTGCCGCAGCCCAGGCCCGGGCGAAGCCGCAAGATATCAAGCCCGTGGAGCCGGCCCCCAAGCCCGAGGCCGCCAAGCCGCCTGAGAAGCCCGTGCCCAAAGCGACCGCGCCGGAAAAGCCCGCCGCCCCGCCCGTGCCGGTGGTTGCTGCGGCCAAGCCGGAGATCAAGAAACCGGTCGCGCCGCCCTCGCCGCCGGAAGGGAAGGGATGGCTGGATGAGCTCGCGGGGATTTTTGGCGGGGAATTTGTGCTGCCGGCGCTTATCGGCGTGGTGGTGTTCGCGAGCGGCGCGATTGCGCTGGTGTATTTCAGGCGTCGCCGCAAATCGCTGGCCGAGTTCGAGGAGAGCATTCTTTCTTCCGAACCCGTTACCGGCGAGGGCGCGTCCAGCGCGACCACCGGACCCGCGATCACCGCCGGCGACACCTCCTTCCTGAGCGACTTCAGCCAAGGCGCTGCGGGCCCCGCGCATACCGACGAAGTGGATCCGATCGCGGAGGCCGAGGTCTATCTCGCCTACGGGCGCGACGAGACCGCCGAGGAGATTCTCAAGGATGCCGTCGTCAAGAACCCGGGTCGTCCTGAGCTCAAGGTGAAGCTCCTCGAGATCTATCACCAGCGCAAGGACCTGAAGGCGTTCGAGACGCTGGCGGAAGAGCTGTACGCCGCCTTCGGCGGTCGTGGCGGTAAGCCCTGGGAGAAGGTCGAGGAGATGGGCCGCAAGCTCAATCCGGAGAACCCCATGTTCCGCGGTGGCGCGCCGGCAAAACCCGCCGCGGTGCCGAAACCCAAACCCGCGGCGGCGCCGGATTTCGGCGCGACCGTGAAGATGAGCGCCGAGGAGCTGGCGATGGCCCTCACGCCCGCGCCAGCGGCCGGCGCCCCCGCGCAGGCGAGTGCATCCCCCGCCGGGGATTTCGATTTCGATCTGGGTGCACCGGCCCCGGCGGCCTCGGGCGGCGGTATCGACTTCGACCTGGATTTCGCCACGGCCAAGCCGGCCGCGGCCCCCGCGGTGGATTTCGGCGCGACCATGAAGTTGAGCGCGGCGGAGCTCGGGACCGCCCCGACGGCGGATACCGGCCTGGAATCCCTGGATTTCGGTCAGCCGCTGGATAATCTGATTGACTTCGACGTCGGTGCCGGCGCGCCGGCCGCCGCGGGCGCTCCGTCGGCGGAGGAGGCCGCCGCGCCCGCCGGCGCCGAGGCCGGCGGCATCGAGTGGGAGATGTCGGCCCCGGCCGGCGCGGAATCCGCGCCGGCGGAGGAAACCCAATCCACGGCCCAATGGGACGAGACCGCCACCAAGCTCGATCTCGCCAAGGCCTATATCGACATGGGCGATGCCGAGGGCGCGCGCAGCATCCTCGAAGAGGTCATGGCCGAGGGCAACGACCAACAGAAGACGCAGGCCAAGGAGCTCGCGGCGCAGCTTGCGTGACGAATGCGGAACGCGGAGTTCGGAGTGCGGAATAAAAAGCAGCTCTTATTCCCCTCACCCCTCACCCCTGACGTATTTAAAACCGTCTCTTGAAGTAGATTTTCCCGCCCCGGCTCAGGCCGGACCACGTCTCGACACCGATGTAGCCGTCGCGATCCACATTGAGATCCAACCCGGCGAAGCCGCCGCCCGCGGGTGGGTGGTCGAATTCCGTGGTACGCGGGGTGTCGCCCGTCACGCGCTCCTTGCCTTCGATGCGCCCGTAGTCGGCCCCGCCGTACAGGCGCAGGCGTTCACCGGGCGCCAGTACCGCGCCCAGGCGGACGCGCGTTTCAGACCACTCAAGTGTGACCGACTGCGTCGCGCCGCGGTGGTCCACGTTCTGGTAGACATGGTCGGCGGCGAAGAAGAGCGTCGCGTTCTCGGCATCCAGCAGGGTGAGGTGCAGCGAGATCCCGGCATGGTGGCCGTCGAGCCCGAATCCGGCGGTGGCGGGATTCTGCGTCTGGGTGACCCAGGAATGGCCGCCGAGAAGCCCGAGCTCCATCTGCGCGCCGAAACGCTCGCGCCAGGTGACGCCGATCCACTGCACCGCGGTATCGATCGGCGTGGCGTCGTAGTGGAAGACTGCCTTTGAGTCGGTGAGCTGCAACGCAAAGTCGTAGTTCCGGTTGTCGCCGTGCGGCGGTGGCGGACCGGCCGCCAGCGCGAGCACGGGCAGGCCGAGGCAGGCGAGCAGGAGCCGGCGGATCATCGGGGCGCGGTTTGCTTGCGCTCGAAGGTGACGAAACTGTAGGCGTAGGCGTGCTGGTCGTCGGGCTCGTGGCGCTCACGATCGAGCTCCGTCCATTCGCTCCAATCGAGCTGCGGGAACAGCACGTCACCCGCGACCGCACCGTGCACCAGCGTGAGGTAGAGCCGCCGCGCGCGCGGGAGTGCCTGGGCGTAGACCTCGGCGCCGCCGATCACGAAGATCTCGGGATCGTCGCCGGCGGCCGCGAGCGCCTCCTCGAGGGAATGCGCCATCCGGCATCCCGGCGCCGCATAATCCGGCTGACGGGTGATGACGATGTTGCGGCGCTCGGGCAGGGGCTTGCCGATGGATTCGTAGTTCTTGCGGCCCATGATCACGGCGTGGCCCGTAGTCAGGCGCCGAAAGCGCCGGAGATCGTTCGGCAGCCGCCAGGGCAGGGCGTTGCCGTTGCCGATCACGCGGTTCTCGGCCAGGGCGGCAATGATCGAGATCATGAGGACTGGGGACTGAGGACTGAGTAAAACGATGTCACCATATGTAACTTAGTCCTCAGTCCTGAGTCCTCAGTTCTTTTAGACGGCCACCGGCGCCTTGATGGCCGGATGCGGGTCGTAGTTGAGCAGTTCGAAGTCCGCGTAGTCGAAGTCGAAGAGCGACTGCTTCTGCGGGTTGAGGCGCAGGGTCGGAAGCGGCCGCGGCGCGCGCTCGAGCTGGGTCCGGGCCTGCTCCAGATGGTTGAGGTACAGGTGGGCGTCGCCCAGCGTGTGGACGAACTCACCCGGCTCGAGCCCCGTGACCTGTGCCACCATGAGCGTGAGCAGAGCGTAGGAGGCGATGTTGAACGGCACGCCGAGAAATACGTCGGCGCTGCGCTGATAGAGCTGGCAGGAGAGTTTGCCGTCGGCGACGTAGAACTGGAACAGCGCATGGCAGGGCGGAAGCCGCATCTTGTCGACCTCGGCTACGTTCCAGGCGCTCACGATGAGGCGGCGCGAGTCCGGGTTCGCGCGGATGGCGCGCAGCACCTCGCCGATCTGGTCGATCTTTCTGCCGTCCGGCGCGGGCCAGGAGCGCCACTGTGCGCCGTAGACCGGCCCGAGCTCGCCGTTCGCATCGGCCCATTCGTCCCAGATGCTGACGCCGTGTTCCTTGAGATAGCGCACGTTGGTGTCGCCGCGCAGGAACCAGAGCAACTCATAAACGATGGATTTGGTGTGCAGCTTCTTGGTGGTCAGCAGCGGGAAGCCGTGCGCGAGATCGAACCGCATCTGATAGCCGAACACGCTGAGTGTGCCGGTGCCGGTGCGGTCGTGCTTGCGCGCGCCGTGGTCGAGCACATGGCGCAGGAGGTCGAGGTACTGCCGCATGTTCGATCGTTGCGTCCGGTTGCGACGTGGGTGCGGGTAGTATATCCGGTCGATAAAACCCCCGCAGCACGGTCATCCGTGGCGGTGGCCCGGGGCGAACAGGCGCACGCCGCGGCGCTTGAAAAACGGAATGAGCGCGATGCCGGCGAGGAAGCCGCCGATGTGCGCGCCGAAGGCCACGCCGCCGGCGCCCGCCGGCGCGAGCGCGGAGCTCACGAGTTGCAGCACGAACCAGAATCCCAGCACGAACATCGCCGGCAGATAGATCAGCCGGGAATAGAAGCCGAGCGGAATCAGCACCAGCACCCGCGCATGCGGGTAGAGCAGGAGGTAGGCCCCGAGCACGCCGGAGATCGCGCCGCTTGCGCCGATCATGGGCATCGTCGAACCCGTGTCCGGCAGGGCCTGGAACAATGCCGCCGCGGCGCCGCACAGGATGTAGAACAACACGAAGCGCGCGTGCCCCATGCTGTCCTCGACGTTGTTGCCGAAGATCCAAAGATAAAGCAGGTTGCCGATCAGGTGCATCCATCCGCCGTGCAGAAACATCGAGGTGAGCACGGTGAGGGCGGGCGGGATGCGTTGCAGCCCGGGCGGCAGCGCCGCGCCGCCGATCAGCGTCGCCGGCGTCACGCCGAAGGCGAAGACGACCGCCTCGATCGCCTTGTCGCTGAGCGTCGTCTGCCACAGAAAAACCAGGGAGGCGGCGGCGATCAGCACGACGGTGACGATCGGCCGGAGCGTCGTGGGGTTGTCGTCGCGCAGCGGGATCATGGTCTGCGGGCGGTCGGGATTACGCCGTACGGATCCTGGCGGTAAAAAAGCCTGAGTTGATCGTACACCGCCGGGAAATCCCGATACACCAACTGCGGGGCGGTGAAAAACGTCTCGCTCAAGACCGCGAAGAATTCCGCCGGATCGGCTGCCGCGTAGGGATCGAGGCGCGTGCCCCGGCCGGCATCCACTTCGCTGCGCAGCCGGTCGTAGGCCGCGCGGAACGCGCGCCCCCATTCCCGGGGCTGCATGTCCGGGTGCAGCGGCGGGAAGCCGTCCGGCGCGCCGTTCAGGGCATCGAGCTTGTGGGCGCATTCGTGCACCACGAGGTCCTGGCCGCGTGCTGGGTTTTCCGCGCGGATCGTCTCCCACGAGAGCACCATCGGCCCCCGGGCCATGGACTGCCCGCAGAGGTCCTGGATCTCATGGTGCTCGACGCCGGCCTCGTCCATATAGGTGTCGCGCACCCGAAAATCTCCGGGGTAGAGGACGATGGCCGACCAGCCCGAATAGTAATCGAGCCCGAGATGGAGTATCGGGACGCAGGCCCTGAGGGCGATGCACACGCGCATGGCTTCGGTGATCGCGATCCCCGCGGCCGGCTCGAAGGTTTTGGCGCGCAGGAACTGGGCCGTGAGCGCGCGCAGCCGCTGCCGCTCTTGCAGCGGCTGCGCGCGCGCGTACGGCGTGGCGCGCAGGGCCGCGCGCCAGTGCGCATCCGGGATCGGGCGCGGCTTGGGGCGCAAGCGCTGGACAATCGATCGCAATCCGGCCACGGCGCGGACCTTCGCCGGCTCAGCGGCCGCCCACGCGCTCACTCAGATACTGCACCGCGAGCTTTTTGCCGGCCTCCACTGCCGGCTGATCCAGGGGGTTCACGCCGTAGAGCAGGCCCGCGTACACCGTGACGCGCTGATAGAGATCGATGAGCTGGCCGAGCACGTGGGCATCGAGTGCCGGCAGTCCGATCGTGAGGTTCGGGTGGCCGGCGCGCGTGATGACGTCGCGCGTGGCCAGGAACTCGGCGTGCAGCACCTCGCCGAGGCTGCGGTGTTCGAGGTAGGGAAACGCCGCCCGATCCGCCTCCGGGAGCGGCACCGCGCGGCCGCGCTCCCCGTGGCGCAGCGTGAGGAACGTGAACATCTTGTCGCGGCGCGACTCGAGATAGAGCTGAAGCTGCGAGTGCTGATCCACCGTGCCCAGGGCGCGCACGGGCAGCGTGCCGGCGGGCTCCGCGCCTTCGCGGCGCTTGCCGAGCGACTCGGCCCAGAGCTGGCAGTACCAGTCCCCGAAAAGATCCAGGGGATTCACATAGGGCATCATGATCGAGATGCGCTTGCCCCGGCGGATGTCCAGGAGGTAATAGAGCGCCGCGAGCTCGAGCGCGGGATTCTGCTCGAGATCCGCCGCCGCGCAGCGCGCCGCGTTGTCCGCCGCCCCCCGAAGCAGCGCCGCCACGTCGATCCCGGCCACGGCGAGCGGCAGCAGTCCCACCGTGGTGAGCACCGAGTAGCGCCCGCCGACCTTGGGCGGGACCGGCAGGGTGGGGATGTCCTCGCGCGCGGCGAGCGCGCGCATCCAGCCCTGCGCGGGATCGGTGATGAGCCACTGGCGCTGGCGGGCGCGGGCCTTGCCGAGATGCTTTTCCAGCCATTCGCGCAGGCACAGGTACTGCCCCACGGTCTCGATCGTGCCGCCGGACTTGCTGATGGCGACGACGGCCGTGGTCTCCGGGGCGAGATGCGCCAGCAGCGCATCCAGATACGGCGGATCGATGTTCTCGATAAAATGGAGGCTCGGGTCGCCGGGGCGGGGGAAAACCGGTTTCAGCGCCCGGTATAGCGCCTTGGCCCCGAGGCTCGAGCCGCCGATCCCGACCACGAGCACATCGCGGAAGCGGCGGATCGTCTGCGCCGCCTCCCAAATCTGCGGAAGCTGCGCCGGCATGTGTGCCGGGAGCGTGAGGCAGGCATACTCGGATTCGAGCCCCGCGCGCGTGCGCTCCGTGAGGGCCTGATGGGCGCGTGCGAGCGGATCGGCGAGGACGGCGAGATCCGCGGCGTCGACCCCGTCGGCGCCCGCTGGGCGATACATGTTCGCGGTATCGATGGCGAGCGGCGCATCCCGCGGCACGGCGGTATGCGGCATGGCGGCTGTGGCGTGTCGGTTCTTTTCCCGGAACATGGCGCTCCTTGCGGAAAGGGCATCCCGCGGTTTTCCGAACCCGCCGGTTCTTTGCGATTATGCTAACACAACTGCTCCGGCGTCCTTAGCTTAAGGGAACCTCTAAAAATGCATTCCCATAAGATTATTTGCCGCAGAGACGGTCGCTCCTGCGCGTCCCTGCGCCCGCGACATTCGTGCGTCCTGCACAGCACAAAGGACGCAGAGAAAATCTCCTGGTTTTTCAGCAAGAAAAGCCTTTGCGTTCTTTGCGTCTCTGCGACGAGATGTCTTGGTATTGAATTTCTGGAGGTACCCTTAAGAAGCCTTTTGCGTCGGGCGCTCCGCCGCCTCGAGCGTATTGAGCAGGAGCGTGGCGACCGTCATCGGACCCACGCCGCCGGGTACGGGCGTGATCCAGGCGGCGCGTTCCCGCGCGGCGGCGAACTCCACGTCGCCCACAAGCCTGCCGTCTGGCCCGCGGTTCATGCCGACGTCGATCACGATGCTGCCCGGCTTGATCCACGCGCCCGGGATGAGCTGCGGCCGGCCGACGGCGACCACGAGGACATCGGCCCGGGCGACATGGGCGGCGAGATCGCGCGTCCGGCTGTGACAGACCGTCACGGTGCAGCCGGCGAGCAGAAGCTCCAGCGCCATCGGGCGGCCGACGATGTTGGAGGCGCCGACCACCACGGCCTCGCTGCCGGGCAGCGCCGCGCCAATGTGCTCGAGCAGCCGCATCACGCCGTAGGGCGTGCACGGGCGCAGTTGCGGGCGGCGCTGCGCGAGCCGCCCGATGTTGTAGGGATGAAAGCCGTCCACGTCCTTGGATGGGTCGATGCGCTCGATGACGGCGTTCGGGTCGATGTGTTTGGGCAGCGGCAACTGCACCAGGATTCCGTCCACGGCGGGATCGGCGTTCAGCCGCTCGATATGCGCCAGCAGTTCCGGCTGCGAACCCTCCGGGGGCAGATCGAGATCGGTCGAGCGAAATCCGGCCTCGGCGCAGGCCCGGCGCTTGTTGCGGACATAGACCTCGGAGGCGGGATCGTGGCCGACCTTGACGACCGCGAGCCCCGGCGGCCGCTGCCCCGCCTCGAGGCGGCGGCGCACCCGCGCGCCGATCTCGGCGCGCAGCCGCTGTGCGATTTCTTTACCGTCGATGATGCGTGCGCTCATGGGGCGTCCGGGGGTCCGTGCCGTGGTGGGCGAATCTTCGCACGCGCGCTCGACCAGCGCCAAGGGACGCACTCCGATCGGTCGTCGGTGCGCAGGGTTCCAGAGGGTTTTGGATTTGTGTGCGTGTCCGAGTGCGGGCCGCTTCCGTTGACGCTCCCGGTGGGGGTGCGTATAGTTGCCGCGCATTGCGGCGCCGGCGGCGATGCTGCGGGTGAAACCACGATCTATTATTGGGGCGAACGGGGTATAGCGCAGCCTGGT
>MFSU01000073.1 GCA_001785115.1 Candidatus Muproteobacteria bacterium RBG_16_65_34 | reverse complement strand
GTGCTTGCGAGCATCGCCACACTGCAACTACCGCATCGCCCCGACCGGATCGAGCCTCGCGCAAAGAAACGACGGCCTAAAAACCTTCCGTTGCTAACCGTGCCGCGTCACATCGCTCGCGAACTCATTCATGCTCAGCGACAGCTTAACCGAGTGACATGAGTTCCTGACACCTTATCCCCTTCAGCTTATGACTCGAATTCGTTCCGGGGTATGCCGGACTGGCGAATGATGGACTGAAGCGTGCCGATACGAAGCTCTGAATGATTCGGCACGGGCACTGTGGCCGTCGTGCCCGGAAGCTTCTTTTGCATCACGATGTGGCTGCCGCGCTGACGCACCTCGGCGAAACCGTGTCGTGCAAGAATAGCGCAAACTTCCCTCCCGGAAAGAACGCGCAGCTTACCCAACGGCAACCTCTACCCGCGTGACGAATACTTCCTCGTGGAAACGTTGCTTGATTTCCGCGGGCGAGGCGGTTTGGAAAAAAAGTTCGAGCGCCTCTCGAAGATTGTCGCGCGCCTCTTCAATCGAGCCACCTTGGCTTGCAATATCCAGCTCCGGACAGAGCGATACGTAGCCGTCGCCTTCGCGCTCGATGATTGCTGTAAACCGCTTTTGCATGGCATTTTCTCCAGTTCTCAAGTAGCGCCCGCCAGAAGTAACCATTAGAAATGACGCCCCTTGCCGCGTCAATGGTGAAGCCTAATGTCTTTAATGATAGACGAGTGCGCTTCGCTGCCACTCAGCGCATCCCACCCAATTTGCCTCCGCCGAGAAACAGCCGTTATTTGACCGCCCCGGCGCCGGCCCTGGCCACGGCCATGTCCTGTTCCGCGTTGCCGCCGCCCACGCCGATTGCGCCGATCACCTGGCCGTCCGCGATCAGGGGAAATCCGCCCGGCAGCGCGGTGAACTTCCCGCCGGTGGTCGAGGCGAGCTCGGTGGCGATCTGCGGCGGGATGCCGGTCTCATGGGTCGGGCGGCGCACCGAGGCCGCCGTGTAGGCCTTGCTGTAGGAAGTGTGATTGGTGTGGACGAAGGTCCCTTCCATCTTGATGAAGCCGACCAAGTTGCCGCCCTGATCCACGACCGAGATGCCCATGGGCACCTTGATCTCTCTCGCCTTGGCGACGGCGGCGGCGAGGACTTTCTGGATTGTCTCGGTGGTGAGCTGCGGCGTTTCGGCGCCGGCGCTCAGAGGGAAACTTTGGCCGAGCGCGGCAACCAGGAAAACCGCCCCGATCCGTAGCAGGCTTTGCGTCATTTCGATTCCTCCGCAGTGGTGAGTAAGGGACTCCGGCAGATCAGCGCCGCACGCGCGCGAGCGCCTGACCGCTGTCGAGCGCCTGGCGCACGGCGTCGGCCGCGGCCGGCAAAACATCATAACGCTTGAGATGCCACAGGCAGAGCGCGCCCGCGTACACCAGCGCATCGCGCGTGGGCCCGGGTTTGCCCGCGAGCGCGTCCAGACCGGCCTCGGCCGCGGCTTTCGCCGCGGCGGTGCTGTCGAATACGGCCGCAGCCTCCTCGCCTTCTCCCTCCTCCTTCGGCCCGGCGCCCGGGATCGGCGCGGCGCGCACCGGCTGGCGGATGCCGAGATCGGCGGGATCGAACTCGCGGGACTCCTCCGCGCCGCGGTCGTGGTAGTAGAACACCTTGCCGGTCTGGCGCAGCGACGGCACCACGCCGCCTTCGACGCCGCGCACGATGAGCGCGGAGTCGAACCCGGCCGCGCGCGCGAGCAGCGCGTAGATCCGCGGATAGGGTTTGTGCACGTAGCCGGTGACGAGATGCGTCTTGCTGCGGCCGCGGATCGGGCCGATCGCGACCTCCGCGGTGGTAATGGCGGGGCGTTTCACGATCAGCGTGCGCAGGGTCGCCAGGTTATGAAGCTTGGGGCAAAAGGCCTTTTGATCCACATAGGCCCAGCCGATGCCGGGTTCGCCGAGGCGCGCGGCGGCCTCCTCGACCGAGAGGTCCACGGGCAGCCCGGCGGCGGCGAGTATTTGCCGGTGCGTCACGCCGTACTTGGGCCCCATGCGCTCGACGCCGTGGGACACCGCGGCCACGCCGCAGGCGGCGAGCACGGCGGGCAGAAACGGGGTGGCCGGCAGCGTGCGGTTGTAACCGTCGTAGGGGTCGGCGATGTCGATGACCTCGTCCACCGGTGCAGTGACAATCCGGGCCGCCTCGCGCAGGGCATCCAGCATGCCTAAGTTTTCGTCGTCGGTCTCGCGCTTCATGCGTAGCGCGATCAGGAATATCCCCGCCTGCACCGGATCGACCTCGCCGTCGAGCACCAGGCGCATCCCCGCGTGCGCCTCTTCGCGCGAGATGTCCTTGCTCAGCTCCGGTCCGGTGGCGATGCGCTGGAGGATCGAGCGCATGAAGGCGGCCGGCTCGGACGATGCGGTTGGCGCGGGACGGCTCATGTGGCTCCGTTACGTCAGGTCGATCAAAATATCCTTGCCTTCGATCCGCACGGCGTAGGTTTTCAGGTTTTCCTCGGCTGGCTCTTCCAGCACCTCGCCGGTGCGCACATTGAAGCGGCTGCCGTGCAGCGGACACTTCACCAGCTCGCCCTTGAGAGAACCGGCCGAAAGCGAGGCCTCTTCGTGGGTGCAGGTGTCGGCGGTTGCATAGAAGACGCCTGCGACGTTCGCCAGCAGGATGCGGCGGCCGTCGATGTCGATGCGCTTCATCTTACCGGGTTGAAGCTCGTCGCAACAGGCGACCTTGATAAACCGATCGGGCATTAGAGATTCACAAAATCTGCGGAAATCTACGTAATCTGCGGATGCAACCGCCGTTTTTACGTTTATCTGCGGTTTCGCCGTCGCTTTTACCGCTCGAGCTCGGCGGCGCGCGCGAGCGCCGCGAGCGCGCCGCTGCGGTCGCCGCGGCGTTCGCGCGCCTCGGCGATCAGGCGCCAGTTGGCCGCCTTGAACGCGTGGTCGGATCCGGCCCAGGAATTGGAACGCGCGGCAAAGCCCTCGGCCTGCGCGTACTCGGCCTGCGTGAACCGAAGCTGCGCCAACTCGCGCCACAGTCGCGGGTTCTTCGGCTCGATGCGCAGCGCGCGCTCGACCGCGGCCGCGGCGCTGTCCGTCCGGCCGGCGGCGGTGTCGGCGCGGGCGCTGTCGATGAGCGTCAGCACCGCGGCGTTATCCGACACCGGCGGCGCGAGCCCGGCGCAGCCTGCGACCAGCGTCGCGGCGAAAACGAGGAGAACGAACCGCTTCGGATTATCCGCGCGATTCACAGAGGGTCCACTCCCCGGAGCGAAAAAAGGGCGCGCGAAGCGCGCCACGGCCCGATCTTATGCAACTCCCCTCTCCCTCCGGGAGAGGGTAAAGGGTGAGGGAAGTCGGCCTCATCCCCACCCCGACCGCAGGGAGAAGGAACCCTCACCCCTTGCCCTCTCCCGCTGATGCGGGAGAGGGGGAGTTGGAAGAAGGCCTATATGGCTGGAGGCGAGCCGATCCGCGCGCTCGCGCGGCCTCGTTTACTCTGGGGGCGTCAGGCACTTACTTGGCTCTCGATAATCTGCGTAAATCTGCGAAATCTGCGGATAAATATCTGTTCGCTTGGCGGTCTTGACGTCTTGCATGCGCGCGGTCCGGGTCGGGCACGCCATGCCAGCATAGCGCAAATGCGCCCGCGACTCACTCGACCAGGCGCCGGAACCAGTTCTTGATCCTGCTCCCGGTGGAGGCGGCGCACGGGGCGAGCTCCTCCGGGGCCGAGCCACGGATGAAGGGCAGCTCCACCGCACCCGCGCAATCGCGATCGGCGCGCAGACCGCTCTGCGGCTCGATCCACGCGGTCTCGATATTCTCCGGCACGGGCGGCGCGAGCGGCTCGTGCGGCAGCGCCGCCATCAGCTCGCCCCACACGGTCATCGCGCCGCTCGATCCGGTCAATTGCGCGGGCCGGTTGTCGTCGTAGCCGACCCACACCACGGCGAGCTTGTCGCCGGTAAACCCCGCGAACCAGGAATCGCGCAGCTCGTCCGTCGTGCCGGTCTTGCCGGCGGCGTTCAGGCCCGGCGGCAGATAGTTCTTGAGCCCCTGGGCCGTGCCCTCGCGCACCACGCCCTGAAGCGCGGCGGTGAGGAGATACGCCGGCGCGGGATCGACCGCCGGTTCCAGGGTAAGTCCGTAGTGCTGCAACGGGCGTCCGTCCGCCGTAAGCACCTCGCGGATGGCGCGCGGCGGTGCGCGGAAGCCGCCGCTGGCGATCGTCTGGTACATCTGCGCGACCTCGAGCGGCGTCAGCTCCACGGCGCCGAGCAGGCTCGATGCGTACGGTGCAACCTCGCGCGCCACGCCCAGACGGCGCACGCTGTCGAGCACCTCGGAAACGCCGAGATCGAGCCCGAGGCGCGCGCTCGCGACATTGTAGGAATGCGCGAGCGCCGTGCGCAGCGGGACCAGCCCGTGATTCGCGCGGTCGTAGTTCTTCGGCTCCCAGTCCGCGGTCCCGCGGCTCTTCCACACCAGGGGCGCGTCGTCGAGCGGGGTGATGAGCGTGTATCGCTTCGGGTGCGCGAGCGCGGTGAGGAAGATCGCGGGCTTCATGAGCGAGCCGATGGGCCGGACCGCGTCGAGCGCGCGGTTGAAGCCTTCATAGTGCGGGTCGCGCCCGCTGACGAGCGCCTGCACCTCGGCGCTCTGTGCCTGCACGACGACCACCGCGCCTTCGAGCATCGGCGCCCCGCCGCCGCGGGCCTTATCGAGCTGCGCCAGCCGCGTGCTCAACGCGCGCTCGGCGGCGCGCTGGGCGTACGGATCGAGGGTGGTGAAGATTTGCAGGCCCTCGGAGCGCAGATCCTCCTCGCGGTAGTCGCGCTTCAACTGCCGGCGCACCAGGTCGAGGAACGCCGGGTGCGGCGAGGTGCCCATCGAAGGCTTGTCCACGATCCCGAGCGGCGCGGCCCTGGCCTGGACGTACCGCTCCTGCCCGATGCGCTCCTGTTTTTGCATCTCGGCGAGCACGAGGTCGCGCCGTTCGAGCGCGCGCGCGGGATGGCGGTGCGGATCGTAGTACGCCGGACCCTTGACCATGCCGACGAGCAGCGCCGCCTCCGACAGCGTCAGGCGGCTCACCGGCTTGCCGAAGTAGAACTGCGCCGCCAGCCCGAAGCCGTGGATCGCGCGGTTGCGGTCCTGCCCGAGGTAGATCTCGTTGAGGTAGGTCTCGAGGATCTCGTCCTTGCCGTAATGCGTCTCGAGCAGCAGCGCCATGAGCATCTCGGTGAATTTGCGGCGCAGCGTGCGCTCCGGCGTGAGAAAGAAGTTCTTCACGAGCTGCTGGGTGAGCGTGCTGCCGCCCTGCACGCCGCGGCCGGTGACCGTGGCGAGCGCCGCGCGCGCGATCCCGCGCGGATCGAGCCCGACGTGGGAGTAGAACTTGCGGTCCTCGATCGCGATGAGCGCCTCGATGAGCTCGCGCGGGACCTCGGCGAGACGCACGAGCAGCCGGTCCTCGTTGTGCGCCGGGTAGATGCCGCCGATCGGGAGCGGGTCGAGGCGCGCGAGTGCGACCGGCGCGCCGCGGCGGTCGGTGAGCGCATGCAGCCGGCCGTCGCGAAAAGCGAGGCGCAGCGCTTGGGCGGGCTGCGCCCCGTCCCAGAACGTGAACGCCCGCGTCAGCATCTCGAATTCCCCGCCCCGGCGTTCGAAGCGCCCGGGCTCATCGCCCTGCAGGCCTTCGCGATAGCCGAGCCAGACGAGCTCGCGCGCGAGCGCATCGGGATCGAGACGCAGCCCCGGAAAGAGCTCGAGCGCCCGCGCGTACACGCGCGCCGGCAGCGCAAAGCGTTTGCCCTCGAAGGCATCGCGCACACGAAAATCGAGATAGAGCGCGAAGCCCGCGACCAGCAACAGCGCCGCGAGCACGAGCAGACGCCACCGCCGGAATGCGAAGAGCCGGCGGAGTGAGGCGAGATTCATGAGTCTGGAGGACTGAGGGGTCAGGGGTCAGGGGTCAGGGGTCAGGGGTCAGGGGTTCACGGATCACGGATCACCGTTCACGAATCACGAGTCACGGCTCGCGACTCAGTGCTTGGTCTGAGCGCCGAACTGCTGCACGAGCTCTCCGACCATCTCCGGCTCCATGTCGAAGCCCACATCCCAGCCCGGGTTGAGCGCGATGCCATAGCCCGAACCCATCTTCTCGATCACCCATTGGAACGACTCGAGGATGCCGCCCTCGAAGCCGGGGAAGTCCGCGATAAAGGGCCGGGCACGCTCGGGGCTCGAGAACAGGGTGAGGACCGCCGTGCCGTCCTCGGCCGAAAGCACCAGCGGTTGGGCGCGCGTCGAGCGCTGGATGTTGAGCACCGCCGGTTTTTCGTCCCGCACCGGCATGAATACCTGCGAGACCGCGAGCACCTTGAGCAGGTCCTCGCTCGAGATCCGGCCTTCCTGCGCGGCCAGCAGTTGCTCCTCGAGTTCGTTGCGCGGTTCGAATACTTCGCTCATCGATGTTGCCCGGATGCGTTGAAATCGCATGCTCGGACATTCCGCCGGCGATTGCAACCCTTGGTCCAACGCGGAATTCGCGTACGCATGTCGACTGTGTAGCGCGTGCGCGGCGGCTCGCCCGCGAGGCGCTCGCCTCAAATGCGGGCCGAGGCTTCGCGCTCGGCGTCCGCGGTCTTGCCGAGCCCGCCGGCGCGCACGCCGATCAGACGCGCCTTCTTGTCCAGGGCGAACCGCTGCAGGCAGGCGAAGGCCGCGCGGCGGATCGCGTCGGCGTCGTCCGTGGGCGCGGCCAGAGTCAGGGTATGGGTGTGGGTGGCGAAGTCCGCGTACCGAAGCTTCACCGTCACGTTCTGACACCGGAAATTTTCCGCGCGCAACCGCTCCGCCACGTCGCGCGCAAGGCTCGCGAGCGTGCGCGCGATCGACTGCCAGTCGCCGACATCGCGCGGGAAGGTGGTCTCGCGCGAAATGGACTTGGGCTCCCAGTGCGTGACCAGCGGGCTGTCGTCGAGGCCGCGCGCGGCCTCGTGCAGATAGCTTCCGTGCGCCTGGCCGAAGTGGGCGATGAGCGCCTCCCCGGACGGCCGCGCGAGATCGCCGATGGTGCGGATGCCAAGCTCGGCGAGCCGCTGCTCGGTCTTGGGGCCGACCCCCTGGAGCTTGCGCACGGGAAGCGGCCAGACGCGCGCCGGGATGTCAGCCTCGGAGATCGCCGTGAGCCCGTCCGGCTTTTGCATGTCGGAGGCGAGCTTGGCGAGCAGCTTGTTCGGGCCGATGCCGATGGAGCAAGTGAGCCCGGTCGCCTCTTTGATGCGCTGCCTGATCGCGCGCGCGACCGCGACCGCTTCGCCCGGCGCTCCCGAGACGTCGAGAAACGCCTCGTCGATCCCGGCATCCTCCATCGCCGGCGAGAACTCGCGCAGGATTCCCTTGATCTTTTCGGACTCGGCGGCGTAGACGTCAAAGTCGACCGGCAGGAACACGCACGCCGGGCAGAGCTGATGGGCGCGCCGCAGCGGCATGCCCGAGCGCACACCGAAGGCGCGCGCCTCGTACGAAGCCGTGGAGACGACGCCGCGGCTGTGTGGATCGCCGCTCCCGCCGATGATGAGGGGCTGGCCGCGCAGCTCGGGACGGCGCTTCAACTCCACCGCCGCGAAGAAGGCGTCCATGTCGATGTGCAGGATGCGGCGCATGGCAAGAGCGCCGCAGAGGGCGCAGAGAAAAGCGAATGGACAGGATTTACAGGATTTACAGGATTAACAGGATTAAAAGCTCAAGGATCAAATGCTGGAAGCTACGATTTAATCCTGTAAATCCTGTTAATCCTGTCTATTTCTAATTTTGTCTATTTATTTATTGTTCGCCGATGCCGTCCGCGGCTCAGCTCCAATAGGCCTTGGCTTCCTCGCCGGGGTCCGGGAGCCCCGCGACCCGCCAGGCGTTGAGGCAGCTCTGGAACAGCTCGTGCACCCAGTACCGATCCTTCCCGTGCTTGCGGCACACATTGCCCATGGCCGGGGCGACGCCGAATTTCGCGTAGTGCTCGCGCAGCGCACGGATGACCTTCCAGTGCTCCTCGGTCAGCTCGACGACACCTTCGCGCCGCGCAATCGCGCGCGCCAGTTCCTCGGTCCAAACGGCCGGATTCCGGAGCAGGCCGTTCTCATCGAACTCGGCCGATACCGGGGTTTCAGTCTCGACTTGCATGGCATACCTCCATCCCCGCGCCTGGGAGCGGCACGCGGCGCTGATTTCGAATCCCAGTATGCCACGAATGCGCCGGGTGCGTCCGTACGGACAATCCCTGATCCGGGCCGGGCGATCCCGGCGCAATCCCGTTATTGCGATATGGAGCGGCTTTTCACAGCGCGGGAAACCGCGCAGCCGGTGCACCGGTACGCGGAAAAACGCCTGGAAAACAAGCGGAACATCTCAAGGAGCCTCTGAGGCTGAGGTTCGATGAAATGGGTCTTCGTAAAATCGTGTGGGCGATTGAACGGCACCGGCTGCGTTTCAGCGGTTGCGGTTGCTTGTCGGGTCTAGGTCGAATCGCCTTTCGGCGATGATCTGAAAAGCTACTTGTGGGTGGCTGACCCACGGCAGGTAGCTTTCTCTTGCCCGGCCAAGAGAAAGCTACCAAAAGAAACACGCCCCGCTCGCTCGCCGCTCAAACTACGAGCGGTCCCCTGCGGTTTCTGCGCTTCGCTTTCCTGCTTCACTTGAAACCGGGGCTTGCCATCCGTGGCAAGCCCGCTCGGCGGGGCGACGGTCCACAGGACCCTCGCCTTATTCCGCCTCGCCCTCGCCCTCGCCCGAGCGGGCGCTCGCAAACTCGCCGGGCGCGAAAATGTAGCCCTGCTCGCTGCGGTGCTTGGGCTCGCTCGGACGGGGGATTCAACAGCAAGAACACACCCAGACCTGCAACACCCCTCCCGGAAGAGGAATCGTGGTCTCTGCTGGGGTGTTTTGTTTTGGGTTTCGGGCCCCCGTAGACGCCGCCGAGCATCGCAGCACGAATCGGGGAAGTCAGCGAGCCTCTGTTCGAGCCCGAGGCGCGTTTTATAAGCGCCCGGCGAGTTAGGCGAGCGCCGATTCTTGCGAGAAGCGCAGGGAAGCCGCGAAGCGGCCGGTGGCTCCGGGGCGGCCTTTTCTTTGGTGACTTTCTTTTGGCCGGGCAAAAGAAAGACACCTGCCGTGGGTCAGCCACCCACAAGTAGCCTTTGAGCGCCGCCGAAGGCGGCTCGACTAAAAGCGGATATGCGTGGAGGCGTTCAGGCTCGCGCGCGCGCCGCGCCAGTTGTCGATGTGGTACTTGGTGAACGGCAGCTCGGTCAGCTCGAAGAACCGCGGCCAGCCGATGCGCTCGACCCATTCGCCCATCCGTTCCCAATCCTTCGCGTCCTCCTTGTAGACGCGCAGGATATTCTTCACGATCGCCGCGGCCTCGGGCCAGCGCGGCGGGTTGTTGGGGATGCCCGCGGCCACGAGCTTGTGGAACATGGGTTTGCTGCGGGCATTCGAGTTCTTGCCGCCGACCCAGATGGCGAGCTTCGAGTGCTCGGGGTCGTTGATCTGCATCGGCGGACAGGGCGGGAAGCAGGCCCCGCAGCAGACGCACTTCTTCTCGTCGATCTCGAGCGAGGGCTTGCCGTTCACGATCGCCGGGCGGATCGCCGCCACCGGGCAGCGCGCCACGACCGAGGGCCGCTCGCAGATGTTGGCGACGAGATCGTGGTTGATCTTCGGCGGTTTGGTGTGCTGGATGTTGAGCGCGATGTCACCCTGTCCGCCGCAGTTGATCTGGCAGCAGGAAGTCGTGATGCGCACGCGGTTCGGCATGTCCTCGTTCACGAACTCTTGATACAACTCGTCCATCAGCGACTTCACGACCCCCGAGGCATCCGAGGCCGGGATGTCGCAGTGCAGCCAGCCCTGGGTATGGGAAATCATCGAGACCGAGTTGCCGGTGCCGCCGACGGGGAAGCCCTCCTGCTCGAGCTTCGCGACGAGGGGCTTCACCTTCTTCTCCTCGGCCACCATGAACTCGATGTTCGAGCGGATGGTGAAGCGCACATAGCCGTCGGCGTACTGGTCGGCGATGTCGCAGAGCTTGCGGATCGTGTGCACGTCCATCTGCCTTTGGGTCCCGGCGCGCACGGTCCAGACGTGGTCGCCGCGGTGCGAGACGTGGTGCAGCACGCCCGGGCGCGGACGCTCGTGCCAGGCCCACTGCCCGTAGTTCTTCTTCAGGACCGGGTGCAGATACTGGAAATGGTCCGGCACGCCGGACTCGATGGGCATACGCGGTTGTGCGGTCATCGGTACCTCCTCTATATGAATTTCCGACGCAAAGACGCGAAGACGCGAAGACGCAAAGAACGACAAGAAGAAGATTTAGAACGTCCATTGCAGCTATCCCAAAATGCCCTCCGGGTACTGGGCTCCTGAACCGGCTTCTCATTGAATTCCCTTTGCGCCCTTTGCGTCTTTGCGTCAAAAACTATTATCCACTCTTGGCCTGCGTCACGCGCTCGGCCTCTTCCTCCCAGCCGTCGGTGCGGATGTAGGAGTTGGTGCGCGGATGCGCGACCATGGCGGCATCGGCCTCGAGGCCGATGCCATCGAGGAAGTTCGCGAGCCCGATGCGGTCGATCATCTCGCCGCAGCGCTCGTGCTCGAGGCCGTTCTCGGCCCAGAAGTCGATGATGTTCCGGCCGAGCTCGACGAGTTTCTCGAAATCCTCGTCGG
>MFSU01000072.1 GCA_001785115.1 Candidatus Muproteobacteria bacterium RBG_16_65_34 | reverse complement strand
TTCCTCGCCCGATTCGAGCACCGCGCCCGTGACCGGGTTGGGGCGGAAGGTGGTGCAGCCCTTGAGTCCCTGGGCGTAGGCCTGCGCGTAGATGTCCTTGAACTCCGCGAAGGCGTAATCCACGGGCACGTTGATGGTTTTGGAGATCGAGTTGTCGACGTGCGGTTGTAGCGCCGCCTGCATGGCGAGATGCGCGGCGGGCGGGAGCTGGTGCGCGTCCACAAAGGCGCGCGGGAGCTTGGCCGCGCCGAAGCGCGCGCGATACAGCTGGAAGGCGTAGTCGCTGAGCTCGTAGGTCTTGTAGGAACCGTCCAGCTCCAGCACGCGCCGCGAGTAGCAGAAGTCGTAGACCGGCTCGAGGCCGCTCGAGATGTTGTTCGCAAGCAGGCTGATCGTGCCCGTGGGCGCGATTGCCGTGAGATGGCTGTTGCGGATGCCGTGCTGCGCGATGCCGTCGCGGATGTCCAGGGGGAGCGCACGGATGAATTCGCTCTCCAGGTATTTTTCCTTGTCGAAGAACGGAAACGCACTCTGCGCGCGCGCGAGCTCGATGGAGGCGCGATAGGCCGCGTGGCAGACGGTCTGCATCGTCTGCGCGGCGAGCGCGCGCGCGGGCTCCTCGCCGTAGTGCCGGCCGAGCATGATGAGCGCATCCGCGAGCCCCGTGAGCCCCAAACCGATGCGCCGCGACCCCCGTGCCTGCTCCGCCTGTTTTTCGAGCGGGAACTGCGAGGCGGCGATGGTGTTGTCCATCATGCGCACGGCGATATTCGTCGTCGCGCGGATGCCGTCGAGGTCGAGCCGCGCCTGGTCCGTAAAAGGCTCGAGCACGAAGCGGGTGAGATTGATCGAGCCGAGGTCGCAGGCGCCGTAGGGCGGGAGCGGCAATTCGCCACAGGGGTTGGTAGCGCCGATGTGCTCGCGATACCGGAGGTTGTTCATCCGGTTGATGCGGTCTATGAACAGCACGCCGGGCTCGGCGTAGTCATACGTCGCGTGCATGAGCTGGTCCCAGAGCGCCCGCGCGCGGACGCGCCGGTACACGCGGCACGGCACCGGCGCGGCGCGTCCCGGCCACAGGCGCTCGACGGTCTCGCCGCCCGCGACCTCGGAATCCTCGGTGGGGAAGACGAGCGCCCAGTCTCCGTCCGCGCGCACCGCCTCCATGAAGGCGTCGGTGACGAGCACGGAGAGGTTGAAGTGCCTGAGCTTATGGTGCTCGCGCTTGGCGTCGATGAACGCCTCGACGTCGGGGTGGTCGCAGCGCAGGGTCGCCATCATCGCGCCGCGGCGCGCGCCGGTGGACAGCAGGGTCGCGCACATGGCGTCCCAGATCTGCATGAACGACACCGGCCCCGAGGCGATGGTGCCGACGCTCTTGGCGGGCGCGCCCTGCGGGCGCAGCGTCGAGAAGTCGTAACCGACGCCGCCGCCCTGCTGCATGGTGAGCGCGCCCTCCTTGAGGCCGTCGAAGATGCCGTCCATGGAATCTTCGATCGCGCCCATGACGAAACAGTTGAACAGCGTCACGCGCCGGCCGGTGCCGGCGCCGGCCTGGATGCGGCCGCCGGGCAGAAACTTGAAGCCCTCGAGTGCCTGGTAAAAGCGTCGCTCCCAGGCGGCCTGATCGCCACGCTCGACGGCCGCCAGCGCACGCGCGATGCGCCGCCAAGTGTCCGTGAGCGTCCGGTCGCGCACGGCATCGCCGTCGCGCCAGCGGTACTTGGTGTCCCAGATGTGGCGCGAGATGTCGGCGCTGAATGGATCGTCGGCCATGGTCAGTTCTGCATCGTGTCGCGGTCGACGGCCTGCGCGAGTTCCCGGAGCGCGGGCGCAATCGTCACGGGGTAGGGCGGCGCTTCGCTCAGATCGCGCAGATGCGCGGGCAACCGTGCAAGCTCCGCGGTCGCGCGGGCGCGTATGGCCTCGAGCGGCTCGGGCGCGGCGAGGCGTCGGCCCGCGCGCATCGCGGGCTGAATCAACGCCTCACCTTCCTGCTTGTCGCCTTCGATCGTGAGCACATCGCCCGCCATGACGCCGACGGTGTCGTAGCGGCGGTACACCTGCTTGCGCCCGGGCCAGGTGGCCTTGCCCTCGGAGCGCTTGCGCCGTGCGCGCCCGGCGTACTCCTCGAGCTTGTAGGCGCAGTCGAGGTAGGGCGCATCGGCCGAGACGTCCATGTGCGTGCCCACGCCGAAGCCGTCGATCGGCGCGCCGCGCGCGAGCAGATCGCGCATCGTGTATTCATCGAGGTTGCCGCTCGAGAAGATTTGCACATCCTTCAGGCCGCCCGCGTCCAGGATCTCGCGCACCGTGCGCGCGTGTTCCGCCAGATCGCCGCTGTCGAGGCGCACCGCCCGGAGCGTCACGCCCAGTTCCTTGAGCCGCGGCGCGAGCCGCACCACCTTGTGCGCGCCGGCCTCGGTATCGTAGGTGTCGATCAGCAGCGTGACGTTCCCGGGATGGGCCTTCGAGAAACTCTCGAAGGCGGCTTCCTCCGTCTCGTGCGCCTGGATGAAGGAATGCGCCACGGTGCCGAAGACGGGGATACCGTAGAGCGGCGCGGCGAGCACATTCGAGCTGCCGGCGAAGCCCGCGAGGTAGGACGCGCGCGCGGCGAACAGCCCGGCCTCGGCGCCGTGCGCGCGCCGCATTCCGAAATCGACGAGCAGCTTTCCGGGCGCGGCCAGCACGCAGCGCGCGGCCTTGGAGGCGATGAGCGTTTCGAAATGCAGGATGTTGATGAGCCGGCTTTCCAGAAGCTGCGCCTGCGGCATGGGGGCCGTTACGCGCAGGATCGGCTCGTCGGCGAAGAACGCCGTGCCCTCGGGCATGGCGTGCACGTCGCCGGTGAAGCGAAGTTGCGCGAGATAATCGGCCAGCTCGCGGCTGAAGCGCCCGCAGTCGCGCACCCAGTCCAGCTCTTCTTCGCCGAAGCGCAGGTTCTCGATAAAACCGAGCGCCTGCTCGAGCCCCGCCGCCAGGAGAAACCCGCGGCGCGGCGGGAGCCGGCGCACGAAGAACTCGAACACCGCCTGCTCCTGCATGTTCGCCTCCAGGTACGCCTGGAGCATGGTGAGCTGATACAGGTCGGTGAGCAGGGGCGAGGATCGGAGATCAATCATTTTGTCAGGACGAACGAGCAGAGCGAGTGGGGCGACTCAGTAGATGACAAGACGAATGAGCGAAGCGAGTAGGGCTTCATTTACGCGGCGAGCACCGCGTGGTGCAGCGGCCGCGCGCCGAGGCGCTGCATCTGCGACTCCGCCTTGCGGCCGTCGTCGGGCTGGACATTGACGGCGCGGATGGCGTCGGTGAGCAGGTGCACCTCGTAGCCGTTGTTGAGCGCGTCCTTGACGGTGTTGAGCACACAATAGTCGGTGGCAAGCCCGCCGATGAACAGGCGCCTCACGCCCTGAGCGCGTAACCGCGCCTCGAGATCGGTGCCCTCGAAGCCGGAGTAGGCGTCTTTGTCCGGTGGCGTGGCCTTGGAGATGGTCGTGGTCTCGGGCGGAAGCTTGAGCCCCGGCGCAAACGCGGCGCCCGCGGTACCCGCCACGCAGTGCGGCGGCCACGGACCGCCCTGGGCCTTGAACGAGCAGTGATTCACGGGGTGCCAGTCGCGCGTGGCGAAAATCGGCAGGCCCTTGGCGTGAAAGGCGCCGAGGTAGCGGTTCAGCACCGGCACGACCTCATCGCCTGCGGGCACCGCAAGGCTTCCGCCCGGCAGAAAGTCGTTCTGCGCGTCCACCACGATCAGCGCATCGCCGGGTCCGATGCCGACTTTCTGTGTGGCAGCGACCATGGTCCTTTGTCCTCAGTCGGCCGAATTGAGCGGCGCGCCTTGTGTGTCCGCTCGAATTCGGCCATGTCTAAATCTTACGCTGAAGCAACGGCTTAAGCATCTTCAGCGGTCGGGTATTGAGTACGTCGTCCCGCGTGAGCCACCCGCGCCGCGCTTGTCCTACACCATATATAAGGTTATCCAGATCCTGGGTGCTGTGGGCGTCGGTGCTGATGGCGACCCATACCCCTTCCTCCTTGGCCATCTGGCAATAGACGTCGAGCAGGTCCAGCCGCTCGGGATGGGCGTTGAGCTCGAGGAAGCAGCCGCGTTGCCGCGCTTTGCGAATGACCTTGAGCATATCGACATCGTAGGGCTCGCGTGTATCGAGCAGCCGCCCGGTGGGATGGGCGAGGATGGTGAAGTGCGGATGGTCCATGGCGCGCAGGATGCGCTCGGTCTGCCGGGCGCGCGCGAGATTGAACTTGCTATGCACCGCGCCGACCACGAGGTCGAGCTCGGATAACACGTCGTCCGGAAGATCGAGCGCACCGTCTTCGAGGATATCCACCTCGATGCCCTTGAGGAGCGTAATGCCGTCCAGCTTCTCATTGAGCTTGTCGATCTCGTTCATCTGCTGGCGCAGGCGCTTGACATCGAGCCCGTGGGCCACGGTGAGCCGGCGCGAGTGCTCGGTGATGGCGAGATACTCAAGCCCCCGGGCGCGCGCCGCCTCGGCCATCTCCTTCAGGCTGTTGTGCCCGTCGGTCGCCTTGGTGTGCGCGTGCAGGTCGCCCTTCAAGTCGGAGCGCTCGACGAGCTTCGGGAGCTTCCCGGCACGCGCGGCCTCAATCTCACCGCGGTTCTCCCGCAGCTCCGGCGGAATCCACGGCAGGCCCACGGCGCGGTAGACCTCCTCTTCGGTCGCGCCGCCGATGCGCTTCTCGCCCTTGAAGATGCCGTACTCGTTCAGTTTGAGCCGGCGCGCCTGGGCCAGGCGCCGGATCTCGATGTTGTGCGCCTTCGACCCGGTGAAGTACTGCAGCGCCGCGCCGAAGCATGCTTCTTCGACCACGCGGAGGTCCACCTGCAGGCCCGACCTGAGGATCACGGTGGCGCGCGTCGTTCCCTGCGCCGCCACATCCTTGACCTCATCGTAGGCCGCGAACCGCGCCATCGCCGTTTCGGGCTCGGAGGCCGTCACCAGGATATCGAGATCGCCCACGGTTTCGCGGCAGCGCCGGTAG
>MFSU01000071.1 GCA_001785115.1 Candidatus Muproteobacteria bacterium RBG_16_65_34 | reverse complement strand
TGTGCACTCGTACCGTCTTCAGATGTCGCGGTGAGGCTAATATTCGCGCCGTTGAACTCCACGACGTATTTTGCCCACTGGCCGTTGAACAGCGCTTGCCCGGACACATTCGGATTGTCCCAGGTGCTCTTCCACGTGCCGCACCAACTGTAGCCGGCGGTGGTGGCGGAGTTGTAAGCGAGGTACGCCCCGCCGCTATAAATGTAAAGCGTGGGGGCGCAGCCCGGCGTCGCCGTATTGCCCTTCAGCGATATTTGCACGTAACCGTAGGTCTTGTTGAGCGCGGAGAACTCGAGCCGTAGTCCGGGTGCGCTCACGTTGTCCGCGGCCTTGACTAGTTTCATCATGTTCGTAGCCCACCACTGCTGCGCGGGAGCTATCAACGCGAACTTCCCGATGGTGCCATCAGTAATGCCGGTTACCGTCGAGCCCGTCCCTTGCCACCAGCCCCGCGCCGGCCGAGTCGTGAGGGTAGCGCTACACAGGGCAGGAGGGGTGCAATCCAGGGCTTGGCCGCTTGTGTCCAAAACGCTGCCCGACAGCGCGATGTTGTAGCTCGCTCCATAGCTAAACGGGACGGTTGTTGTAGATGTCTCTCCGTTGGTGTCCGCGATGAGGTGCAGGGTCTGATCCAGCCACACTTTCATGACGCCTGGAGAGGGGTTGCTTGGGGTGACACTCACGCCGTCGTTTACTGAACTCTTGTTCATCGGCTTGTCGAATCGGACCGAGGCGGAGTAGATGTTCTCCGGGTCCGTATAGAAAGTTGCTTTGGGCTGACCGGTGTTTGTCGTGGAGGTTTGGGACGTTACCGCCTCCATGTCCTGAATTTGCGCCGCCGCGCCCGCGACCGACGAGATCGTTTTGATTGTCAGGCACGTAGTCGTGGGGCATGCACCATTTTGCCTAAGGTAGGCGGTGTCGATCTCGCCGAGGATCATCGTCGAGTTGGCGTTGTTGAAGCCCGAGAAATGGAGCTTATTACCGACGAGCTTCCAGTTGTAGATATCGTAGCGTTCCGCAGTCCAACTGCCGCCGCTGAGCATCTTGATTTCCTTTTTCGTGCTCATGTTCACGGCTTTAATAATCATTCGCGAACTGTAGACGTCGACAGAGTAGGATTCCTTTTCCAGTGCGTAGGCGTAGCCGTTATTGATCTGGACGTCCACGCCGTTCATGGCGCCCCACCAGTCTAGGTTGATTGTGCTGTCGCCCGCCGCTTTGAATGCCGCCTTGCGCACGGGGTCGTACGGGAGGAGCTGGTAGACGTCCGTAAACGCCCCTTGAACGTCTTGCGGTGTGCCACCACTCGGTGTGTATTTTTCGCCGGTCGCCCGCCAGTTCACGAATAGGCCATACAAGTTGCCTACACCGTCGGTCAATACCTTAACAGGAGGGGGCACCCAGCTTCCGCCGCCGCCGAATTGCTTGGTGCTGAACTTCACCTTGTATTTGCCTCCAGGATAGGCGACCGAGCGCTGGGTAAAATAGATGCCTTGCGTTTGATCGCCGCTGTCCCAGTACCAGTTTTTCGCACCGAAAATCAGCGTTTCTTTATCATCGACCATATAGAACAAGTCGTTCCATTGGCTGTAGAGAGTAAGACTTGCGGGCGTCGCCTCGTTGGTGCTATTGGTGCCGGGGTCGTACATCTTTATCCCGGCCTTATTATTCAAGGCGTCGTAGTAGGCATAAACCACGAGCCCGTCCTTGGTGACAATGAAGCTCTGTATTTCCAGCACATCGGGTGTGATGGACGACCCAACGCCAGCGGTCGTTACTTTCCGCATTGCCGGCGGCGCGGTGTCGTCAAGGAAGATCGAGTCGCCGGAGGCGTCGAACTTCCGTCCGAGGTAATAGACGTTGCCGGAGGAGTCGAGCTGGATGGGCTTGACGCTCTTGCCGACCTTTTTCGAGTAATTCGCTGTCCAGTCGCTCACGCCTTGTGCGACAAATCCTGTATCCAGGCACGCAAACGTGTTGTCGGCAAGCGTCACTTTGAATATGGCGCAATTTTGCTGCGCGATGAGTTTCCGCGTATCGCCATCCAGCGGGTCCAACGCGATATAAACATACGCACCGTCCGGCGAGGCGACCGTGTACATCACCTTGATGTTCCCGGCCCCCGTGACTGCCTGGACGATGTTGCCGCTGGCGTCGATGGAGTAGAAGTTCGTGAGCGGGTTGGTAGTGGTTGCTTTGGTCACGTTGCCGACTTTGTCGGATTCGTAGAACGTGATCAGGTTCTCGGATTTGAAGAAATTCTTCAGCAACCCCGGTGCGCCGCTGCCCGAGGCGAGCGACGAAAGCTGCGAGGTCGTCACCAGCACCTGCGAGTTGCTCACGTTGAACGTGACGCTCGGGGCGTTGGTGCCGCCGACACCGACGGTGGAAGTCGGGCTCGAATCGCCGCCCCCGCCGCCGCATGCGGACAACATCAGTGCGCTGCCGAAAAAGATGACCGGTAACAGACAGGTTTTAAACGTTTTCATGACTCCTCCACCACGATTCGCCTCTGGCAGGCGTATGTTTTGCCTCGGATTGATCTGATCTCCGTGTGCGCCTCCGACCTCCTCGTGCGCGGGCCGGGACGCCAATATCGCTATCATCGCGACGATCCTCATATCCTTATGGAACGAGCTTAAATTATCCATGGAAAAAGTCACAGATCGCTTACACCCGTCGTCGCGACGTCGTAGGGCGGGATTCCCGGTAATTAGGTCACGGTAACTTGTTGAAACGGAGATAAAACGGACCGGGTCGGACGGGATGCCGGAAGAGTCGGTCTGCGATCTTCAAGGAAACTCTAATAATCGAAAGATTCCTTCGCCCTCCGGGAGAAGGCGAGAATGAGGGGATAATGAATTAGGGAAGCTCTGAACAAGTCACCCCGGCGAAAGCCGGGGCGCAGGGAAGTTTATGAATTCTCTGGATTCCGGCTTGCGCTCGCATGCGCTCGCTTTGGCCGGAATGACGAAGTATTCGTCAAGCATTTACGTAATCCTCAATAATCCTGTAAATCCTGTTAATCCTGTCCATTATCCTTAGTTCTTCTCTGCGCCTTCGCGTCTCCGCGTTGAGTCTCTACGCGCCGCCGGTAAATCCCTGCTGCCGCCACGCCTCGAAGACCACGACGGCCACGGCGTTGGAGAGATTGAGGCTGCGGTTACCCGGTTGAAGCGGCAGCCGCAGCCGATGCTCTTCCGGCAGCGAATCGAGCAGCGATTGCGGCAGCCCGCGCGTCTCGGGGCCGAAGAGCAGGGCGTCGTCGGGCTCATACGTTATGTCCGCGTACAGCCGCCGCGCGTGGGTGGAAAAGGCGAGCAACCGCGCCGGCCTCGCGGCCGCGAGGAACGCATCGAGACCTTTATAGGTACGCACATCCGCCCACTCGCGGTAATCGAGCCCGGCGCGGCGTAGCTCCCGATCCTCGAGGGTGAAGCCGAGCGGCTCGATCAGATGCAGCCGCACGCCGGTGTTGGCGCACAGCCGCATGACGTTACCCGTGTTGGGCGGGATCTCGGGTTGGTACAGCACGACATGGAACATGGCGGTGGGATTGTATACATTTATCCCAAGATGAATAAGAAAGCGCTGTACGACCCCACCGTCCACACCGGCACGCTGCTGTTTCTCGGCGCGTTGTATCCGGCGCTGTTTTACAAAGGGCCGCAGTTCGAGTACTTCGCCGTCGCACAGAGCCTTTTGATCCTTTGGCTCATGCGCGTCGTCCTCCAGTCCTATGCCAAGGGGTTTCAAATCCCCGTCACGGCGTTGACCGTGAGCCTCACGCTGTTCTGGGCCTGGCTCGGCGTTACGCTCCTCTGGAGCCCGGTTCCGAGCACGAGCGTTGTCAACTTCTGGTGGGTCGGGAGCCTGCCGCTCGTCTTCTGGCTCTACACGCTGGCGCCGGACCGCGATGCCCTCTGGCGCGGCGCGTCCGCGGTCGTTCTTCTGGTGGGCGCGATGCTGGCGCTGCTGGCGATCTACCAGTCGTACGTGTTCGATGCGCAGTCGCGCTCGGTCTTCGAAACGCGCAACACGCACGCGGCGTTTCTGAATCTCATCGTCCTGCCAGCCGCGGGCTATTTTCTGCTCGCGGTTTCGGGCAAGAGCGCGCCGCGGCGGTTCGTTGTCCCGCTCGGCGCGATCCTCTACGTCCTGTTCTACTCCATATTCCTGACCGCCGGGCGCGGCGCCCTGATCGCGCTGCTGCTCGGGCTCGCCGTGCTGCTCGTCATTGTGGCGCGGAGCGTCGCGCGGCGCGGCATCGTCGCGCTGGCGGCGCTGGTCGCCGCCGCGTTTCTCTCCACGCAAGTCACGCACGGCGAGCTGGTTACGCGCCTGCCGGTCCTGTTGCACGACCCAAGCCGTTTTGTCATCTGGGAATCCTCCTGGGAGATGGTGAAGGTTTCGCCCTGGCGCGGCATCGGGCTCGGGCTTTATTACCTGGCCTACCCCGCGTTTCGCAATCCGGTGGACAGCGCAGGCGGCTTTTTCGCGCACAACGATTATCTGCAAATTTTGATCGAGACCGGCCTGCCGGGATTGCTGCTCCTGCTCTCGGCGCTGGCGTCGGTGCTCTGGCTGCTGATCGGTCTCCTGCGCAAGCGGGGTCTCAACCCGACGACGCGGGTCGAGGCCGCCGGGCTGTTCGCCGGGCTGCTCGCGATCGCAAGTCACAGTTTCGTGGATTTCAATTTCTACATCCTCTCCATCCTGATGGTCGGTGGGCTCATGCTCGGGCGCTTTCACGATCTGGCCGTGCGCGAACTGCGCCCGCGGATCGTGCCCCTGCGGCCCGCGGCGCTGATCGGCGCGCGCGCGTACCCGGTGGTGGCGGTGCTTCTGGCGGCGTTTCCGCTTCCCTATTTCGTCGCGCTCGGGATTTCCAACTCGTTTTACGAGAAGGCGATGGCGCAGGCGCGCAGCGGGGAGATCGAGGCCGCGGGCCGCGGCCTCGACACGGCCGAGCGTCTCACGCCGTTCGACGATCGCGTGCTCATCGCGCACGCGGATCTCTTCCGCCACGCCATCCCGTTGTTGCCGGCATCCGATGGCGAGCGCCGGCGGCTCCTGTACGAAGAGGCGCACCGCATGCTGGATCGGGCCGAGCAGGTCAATCCCCTGCGGGCACTGACGCATGTGGTGCGGGCGCGGCTCTACCGGGAACATCCGGACTACGCCGGAGCCGATTGGGCGGCCCTGACGGCCACGGCGCTCGAAAAGGGTCTGGCGCTTCACCCGCTGATGTTCCGCGCCCGGACGGATTACGCGGAGCTGCTGCTGCAAAAGGGCCGGCGAGAGCAGGCCCTGCGCACGCTTGAGCAGGGGGTTGCGTACACCTATCACGAGAGCCCGGAGATGCTCCCGTTCTTCAAGCTCACGGTGCGCCTGCGGCGCGAGGCCGGAAAGCTCCGCGAGGCCGAGGCGCTCGCCGCCCGGATCGAGCCCATCGAGCGCCAGGCGCAGGCCCAGTACAACCTCCACGGCCAGTAGCAACCGGAATGGAGATTCTCATCCACTTCCCCTCTCCCAAGGTGAATAGGTGCGCGCCCCGCGCGCATCGGCTCGCCTCCAGCCATATGGCCTTCTTCCAACTCCCCCTCTCCCGCATCAGCGGGAGAGGGCAAGGGGTGAGGGTTCTCCCTCCGGGAGGTGAGGCGGAAACACGGAAAGGTCCGGTGGACCTTTTCCCCGCCGAACGGGCGCAGACGATTCTTTTGCGCCCCGGCGGGAACAAAGGGTGAGGGAAGTCGGCCCTCATCCCCATCCCTTCTCCCGCAGGGAGAAGGGACCCTCACCCCGACCCCTCTCCCTCGGGGGAGGGGATCTTCTTTAAGATCGGAGCCGAGCGCGCCTTGGGGCGCGTACCTCTTTCACTTCGAGAGGGGACAACTCCCTGGCCCGATATTTGCTATAAGTTCTAGAGTAGCGTGTCGTGAAACGACCGTCCCCCCCGGGAAAAACCGGGGGTAGCCCGGGGATACGCCGGGCGCCCACAACTTTTGAACAGGGACTGACGCCCTAGGATGATTGCCCCCAGCCCGCTCGGCGCGCCCGCGCCGTCCGATTTGCGGCCTAAAAAGGTCCGCATCGGCGATCTTTTGATCACGCACAAGGTGATCTCCCAGGAACAGTTGAACGCCGCGCTCGTCGAGCAGAAGAAGAGCGGGCGCAAGCTCGGGCGCGTGCTGATCGAAAACGGCTTCATCACCGAAGACCAGCTCCTGACGCTCCTCTCCCAGCAGCTCAACATCCCGTATATAGACCTCAAGCGCTACAACTATAAGCTCGATGTGGTGCGGCTGATCCCGGAGGCCCACGCGCGCCGGTTCCGCGCGATCGCGCTCGAGGACGGCCGCGAGGCGCTGCTCGTCGGCATGGCCGACCCCACGGACATCATCGCCTACGACGAGCTCGCGCGCGTGCTGCACCGCCCCCTGCGGCTTGCCGTGGTCCAGGAGGCCGATCTCCTCAAGACCATCGACCGCGTTTACCGTCGCACCGAAGAGATCTCGGGACACGCCCAGGAGCTCGAGCAGGAACTATCGGCGGCGACGCCGGTGGTGGACCTCGGGGCATTGGCCGGCACGGAGGGGCTCACCGACGCGCCGGTGGTGAAACTGCTGCAAAGCGTGTTCGAGGACGC
>MFSU01000070.1 GCA_001785115.1 Candidatus Muproteobacteria bacterium RBG_16_65_34 | reverse complement strand
GTCTCCGGGGTTGTCCTCCACGAGCAGGATCGTGATCGGCCTGTGGGTCGTTTCGGTTCTCATGTCCGGGCTGCCTCGGGTTTCCTGAACGGGTCGGGCGCATCGCCGCCGCGCCGCGTTGCGCCCCAACCATATAGGGAAGCGATCTACCGGATAAATACGCAGTTGTACGTAAGGACCTCGGGGAATACCGGAACAACCTGGGGATCGGAGGCGACGGCGTAAGGAGATTCCTCTAGTTGTCGATCTTAAAATAGCCTAAGAGTTTTTAACGCAAAGGCGCGAAGGCGCAAAGAAAAGCGAGGGATAATCAACAGACAAAATCTTTGCGCCTTTGCGTCAAATAATCGTACTTAATCAGGAAAGTCCCTAGGAGGACAGGGCGATGCGCACGACATCGGCGAGCGATTTCGCCTCGAGTTTCTCCATGATCCGGGCGCGGTGGACCTCGACGGTGCGGGCGCTGATGCCAAGGTCGGCGGCGATGGCCTTGTTGGATTTGCCGGCCACCAGGTGCTCCATGATCTCGCGCTCGCGCGGCGTGAGCGCGGCGAGCCGCTGCGTGCTCTCCGAGGAGCGGGATTGCCGGCGCCGGGTGTCGGCGTCCCGGGCAAGCGTCCGGCGGATGCACTCGAGCAGGAGCTCGTCGTCGAAGGGCTTCTCGACGAAATCCGCCGCGCCCGCCTTCATCGCGCGCACGGCCATCGCCACGTGGCCGTGGCCGGTGATGATGATGACCGGGAGCGCAATCTTGCGCGCCGCCAGCAGCTCCTGAAGCTCGAGCCCGCTCATCCCCGGCATGCGCACATCCACGAGCAGGCATCCCGGCGCGGGCGGCGTGTAGGCGGCGAGAAACTGCTGGGCCGAGGCGAAGGTCTCGACCGGCAGGCCCGCCGACCTGAGCAGCATCCGCAACGAGTCGCGGATCGGCTCGTCGTCATCCACCACATACACGGTCGGTTCAGATTGCATTGCGTTGCGCTCCTGCATTGTCAGCGGGCATCAGCGGGCAGGCTGAACTGGAACACCGCGCCGCAGGGCTCGTTCGCCGCGGCCCACAGCCGCCCGCCGTGCGCCTCGACGATCGACTGGCTGATCGAAAGCCCCAGGCCCATGCCGCTCGGTTTCGTGGTGAAGAACGGGGTGAATACCTGTTCGACGAGCTCCGGTGCCAGGCCGGGTCCCGAATCCCGGACCGCGACCTCGATCGCGGCGTCGCCGCCGGCGCTGGTCCGGATCAGGACCCTGCGCTCATCCGGGGCCACGTCGTCCATCGCCTCGATGGCGTTGCGCACCAGGTTGAGCAACACCTGTTCGATCAGTATCCGGTCCGCGGTGAGCGGCGGCAGAGTCCCGGCGAGGTCGAGCTCGATGCCGACACCGCGCCAGCGCGCCTCGGCCTCGGCGAGATGCACGACCTCGCGCACGAGCTCGTTGATGTCCATGCGCGTGCGCGGCGACTCCTCCTTGCGCACGTAGCTGCGCACGCGCCGGATGATCTCGCCCGCGCGCCGCGCCTGCGTCCCGATGCGCTCGAGCGCCTCGATGATCTCCTCCTGGTGCGAGCTGCCCGAGCGGAGCTGGCGCACGCAGGCGTCGCTGTAGGCGGCGATGGCCGTGAGCGGCTGGTTGATCTCGTGGGCGAGCTCGGTCGCCATCTCGCCCATCGTGCTCAGGCGCGCTACGTGGGCGATCTCGAGCAGGCGCTGCCGCTCCCGGTCCTCGGCCTGGCGCCGCTCCGTGATGTCGATGCCGGTGCCGATCGCGTACGCCACCTCGCCACGCTCGCCGTGCAACACGGTGTTGGACCAGGCGATCAGGCGCGTCGCGCCGTCGCGCGCGCGCAGGCGGTTTTCGTTCCGGCTCGGGCGCCCGCTCGCGGTCAGCGCGTCGAACACCGCGAGCACCGGCTTGGCCTCCTCGGGGACGAGGAACAGGCTCCAGAAATCCTCGCCGTGGGCCTCGGCGAGGGCGTAACCGGTGGTCTCGGCGAAGGCGCGGTTAAAACTCACGATGCGACCCCCGCGGTCGAGCACGACCACCAGGGCGTCCAGGGTGTCGAGGACGGCGGAGATGAAGCCGTGCTCCTCGCGCAGCACGTCCTCGGCCCGATGACGGCTCTCGATCTCGCGTTGCAGGCGCGTGTTGGTTTCCAGCAGATCCGCGGTGCGCTCCGCCACGCGCCGTTCGAGCTCGTCGTGTGCGCGCCGCAGCTCGGTCTCGGCGTGTTTGCGCTGGATGGCGTAGCGCACGGAACGGGAGATCAGTTCGCCGCCGCTTTCGCCCTTGACCAGATAGTCCTGGGCGCCGCTTTGCACGGCCTGGAGCGCAAGCTCGGTGTCGTGCAGGCCGCTCAGCACGATGATCGGCACCGCGGGGTCGGCCTCGATCACCCGGCTCACGGTGTCGAGGCCGTGCGAGTCGGTCAGGGAAAGATCGAGCAGCACGGCATCGTAGGCGTTTTCGCGCAAGAGACCGAGTGCTTCGCTCAGGCGCTCCGCGCGCGTCACCCGGAAACGACCGGAGTCGGTCTCGACCAATCCAAGCTCCACGAGCCGGGCATCGGCCGGGTTATCCTCGACCAGCAGGATGCGAATGGACGCCGGGATCATGGATGATGCGCGCTTAGCCCCATAACGGGTAAGATTGTAATGATTATTCCCGCGCGCTGAAAATTGTTTGCGCCCTCCGGCCCTGGCAGGCGGATCAATACGGGATTCCCCTGATACGGCCTAGTGAAACTCCGCATATCCCGGCGTCTGCGCGCCCGATAGATTGGCTGCAACCATCGGGGCGGAGGTATCGCTCCTTTCGTCTTTCACCGGAAAGACCAGAAAAACGAATCCGTAGGACCGGGCACCGCGGGTCGTACGGTCAGATACGAGGGGCTGTCTGATGGGAATGGAACACCGGTGGGGTATGCGGGTGCCGGCGCAACTCGATGTGTTGATCGATTTCCGTCCGCGCGGCCTGATCCATGGTCGTGTCTGCGACTTGAGCGGCAGCGGGCTTTTTGTCGCCGTCTCCGAGGTCGATCTTCCACTCAACACCCGGGTCGAAGTGGTCTGCGTCCTGCAAGATCCGGGTGTTGCCAGAATCCAGAGACTCAATGCCATCGTCGTGCGGCGCACCCCGCGGGGCGTGGGCCTTGCGTTCAGCCAGTTCAATCCGCAGGGGCTTTCCGATCTGCGTGCCCCGATCGAGGCGCACGCACCTCCCGGCGTGGCCCCGGCGAGACCCGTCTCTTCGCCCGACGATGCCACTGCGCGGCGGCGGCCGGCCGTCGCACGCGAAACACCCGCGACCGCAACCGCGGCGAACGCCGGAACGAGTCGCGTCCGGGCGAGCGAATAAACTGCAAACTGCCAGCGCAAGGAGGGCCGGTGGTGGAAAAAAGAAGATCGCTTGGACCCAGATGGAGCCTGCGCCAGCGGCTCGATGCCGCGGTGATGCTCTATGTCGGCGCGCGGCCGCCGTGGCCGGGCCGTTGCCGGGACGTGAGTATCGGCGGCCTGTTTGTCGAGACGGACACCTCGCCGTTCACGCTCAACGCCCCGCTCGCGGTGGGGTTTGCGGCCGTTTCGGAGGACGGCGGAATCGCCTATGCGCGGCTGCCCGCGCGCGTCCTGCGCCTCGACCCGGGCGGCCTCGGGCTCATGCTCACCGATTCCCGGCCGCAGACCCTCGAGGCCCTGCGCGCCCTGTGTTTCTCGTGCGGCGTGGATCCCGCGGTACTGTTCGACCCAGTGCGGAGCTGGCCGCCGCAGACGGCCATGCGACTTTAGGAAAATATTCGATATCGACAACGAACGAAGGAGGCCAAGCCATGAAAGCCAATGTTATCGGTCTGACTTCAAGCTGCGTATCCTGCCGGAATTGTCCCGCGAGCAGGGCGTGCATCGCGACGGAGCTGAGCGGGCAGGACCCGGCGATCCGGGACCGGATCGTCAAGCGCCGCCGCTTCATGCAGAAGGGCGAGATGCTGTACCGCCCGGGCGAACCGCTGCGGGCGCTGTACACCGTCCAGACCGGGTGCATCCGCACGAGCATGACCACCTGCGACGGCGAGGTCCAGGTGCTCGGTTTCCACGTCCCCGGGGAGCTCCTCGGGATCGACGCGCTCGGCGAGCAGCGCCACCCGAGCGAGGCCGCCGCCATCGAAACCACCGCGGTGTGCGAGTATCCCTACCACGAGCTCGAGCGGCTGATGGGCGAGGCGCCGGCGATCCAGCGCCAACTCCTGCGGCTCTTGAGCCGCGAGATCGCGCGCGAGGAGGAGCTGATGTGCCTGCTCGGGCAGCGCAACGCCGAATCGCGGCTCGCGGCCTGCCTGCTGAACTTGAGCGAGCGCTACAGCCGGGGCGGGAAACGCGGCGATGGGTTCACGCTGGCGATGTCGCGCCAGGACCTCGGCAACCACCTGGGGCTCGCGATGGAGACGGTGAGCCGGCTGATCTCGCGCTTCCAAGACGAGGGCATGCTCTCGGTGGCCGGTCGCCATGTCCAACTGCTCGACGCGCCGCGGCTGCACGCGCTGATGGAATAGACCGCCGCGGCGCGAAGGCGGTGAACAGTGATCGGTGAACGGTAAACGGTAAACGGTAAACGGTAAACGGTAAACGGTGAAAACGGCACGGCCTACGGATCACCGATTACCGATCACCGTTCACCATTTCTAGCGTCGCCCGCCGAGGAGCGACCCTAGCACGCCGCGGATGATCTGACGGCCGATCTGGCTGCCGATCGCGCGCGCCGCGCTTTTCATCATGGCCTCGCCCACGGTCTCGCGTCCGCGTCCGCGCGCGCCGCCGCCCAGGACCGCGCCGGCCGGGTCTCCGGCAATCGTGGTCTTGGTTTCCTTCGCCGTGCGGTTTTTCAGGATTTCGTAGGCCGACTCGCGGTCCACGGCCTTTTCATAGTGGCCGTAGAGCGGTGAGGCCTCGATGATCGCTTTGCGTTCGGCCCCGCTTGCCGGCCCGATGCGGGAGGCGGGCGGGAGGATGCGTGCGCGTTCTACCGGAGCGGGGCTCCCTTTTTCGTCGAGCATCGAAACGAGCGCCTCGCCTACGCCCAGTTCCGTGATCGCTTCGGCCACCTTGAGCCTGGGATTGGCGCGGAAGGTTTCGGCGGCGGCCCTCACCGCCTTCTGGTCCTTGGGCGTGAAGGCGCGCAGCGCGTGCTGCACGCGGTTGCCCAGTTGGCCGAGCACCGCCTCGGGGATGTCGAGCGGGGACTGGCTTACGAAGTAAACGCCCACGCCCTTCGAGCGGATGAGGCGCACGACCTGCTCGATCTTTTCGAGCAGCGCCTTCGGCGCTTCGTCGAAGAGCAGGTGCGCCTCGTCGAAGAAGAACACGAGCTTCGGTTTCTCGCGGTCGCCCACCTCGGGCAGATTCTCGAAAAGCTCGGCGAGCAGCCACAACAAAAACGTCGCATACAGCTTGGGTGCTTGCATGAGCTTGTCCGCGGCGAGCATGTTGATGCGCCCGTAGCCGTCCTCGGTCTGCATCAGGTCTTCGAGGTCGAGCGCGGGCTCGCCGAAGAGCTGATCCGCTCCCTGCTGCTCGAGCGCGAGCAGCGCGCGCTGGATCGCGCCCACCGAGGCCGCGGAGACGTTGCCGTAGTCGGTGGTGAACTCCCTGGCGTTTTCGCCGACGTACTGCACCATCGCGCGCAGGTCCTTGAGATCGAGCAGGAGCCAGCCGTTGTCGTCGGCGATCTTGAAAACGAGCGCGAGCACGCCTTCCTGGGTTTCGTTGAGATTGAGCAGCCGCCCGAGGAGCAGCGGGCCCATGTCCGAGACCGTCGCGCGCACCGGATGGCCCTGCTCGCCGAAGAGATCCCAGCAGGTCACTGGGAAGCCGCGGAAGGCGAAATCCTTGAGGCCCAGCTCCTTGACGCGTTCCTTGAGCTTGGGGGAGTCGTTTCCCGGCCGGCTGATGCCGGAAAGATCGCCTTTGACATCGGCCATGAACACCGGCACGCCAATGGCGCTGAAGCGCTCCGCCATCACCTGCAACGTAACGGTTTTACCCGTGCCGGTGGCGCCGGCAATCAGGCCGTGACGGTTGGCCATTTCAGGCAGGAGGTAGAGCGGCGTCTTGGCTTTGGCAATAAATAACGGTTCAGTCATGTTGGATAAATTAAATGTAGGGTGGGTTAGCGCCGGTTTTCAGGCGCGTAACCCACCGAAATAATATTTGGTGGGTTACGGCGCTGCGCGCCTAACCCACCCTACACACAAATTCTTAGTTCAAAACCGCCGCGTTTTGCGCGGCGTTCATCGCGACACCGGTCTGGACCGGTGCGCGCATCTCGCCGAGCACCGACTCCAGGGCCCCCAGGCAGTACATGACGTTCTTCATGCTGGCGCTATGGCCCATGAGGCCGATGCGGATAATCTTGCCCGCCAGCGCCCCGAGCCCGGCGCCGATCTCGAGGTGGTATTCCTCGAGCAGCCGCTGGCGCAGTTGCGCCTCATCGACGCCCTCGGGGACCAGCACGGCGTTGAGCTGCGGCAGCCGCGCACCTTCTCTTACGAGAAACTTCAGCCCCATCGCCTCGATCCCCGCGCGCAGCGCAAGATGCATGCGCCGATGGCGCGCCCAGGCGTTTTCGAGGCCCTCTTCCCTGAGCATCACCAGCGCCTCGTGCAGGCCGTAGAGCGCGTTGATCGGAGCGGTGTGGTGGTAGGCGCGCTTGCCGCCGCCCCAGTAGCCCATGACGAGGTTGAGATCGAGAAACCAGCTCTGCACTTTAGTCTTGCGGGCTTTGATGCGCTCCACCGCGCGCTCGTTGAAGCTCACGGGCGCGAGCCCCGGCGCGCAGGAGAGGCATTTTTGCGAGCCGGCGTACACCGCGTCGAGGCTCCATTCGTCCACCGCGAGCGGCGAACCGCCGAGCGAGGTGACGGCATCGACGATCGTAAGACAGCCGTGGCGATGGGCGATCTCGACCAGGGTCTTGGCATCCGACTGTACGCCCGTGGAGGTTTCGGCATGCACGAACGCCACGATTTTCGCGTCGCGGTTGGTTCTGAGGGCTACCTCCAGCTTGTCCGGGTCGACCGGCTCACCCCAGGCGTCCTCGACTGTGACCGCCACGCCCCCGCCACGCTCGACGTTCTCCTGCATGCGCACGCCGAACACGCCGTTCACGCACACGATGACCTTGTCTCCCGGCTCGACGAGGTTCGCGAAACAGGCCTCCATGCCGGCCGAGCCCGGCGCTGACACGGGGATGGTGAGCGCATTTTTGGTTTGGAAGGCGTACTGCAAGAGATGCTTGATCTCATCCATCATGGAGACGAAGGCGGGATCGAGGTGCCCGATCGTGGGCCGGGCCATGGCCGCGAGCACGCGCGCCGGGACATCGGACGGACCCGGACCCATGAGCGTGCGCACCGGAGGCGTGAAGGATGTGACTTTCATGCGGAATCCCCTTACGACAAAAGCAGCTACAAAGTATACGGCGCATTCCCCGGCGCGCAACGGCCCGGCGGGAACCAAAAACCGAGTTTAGACAGACGCCCTGGAAAGACCGCAAAGACGCAGAGCAAAAAATTAAGATAGACAGGATTTACAGGATTAACAGGATTAGGTCGAAGAAAACCAAAAATGCTTTCCTTGATTTGGTTTAATCCTGTTAATCCTGTCTATTTTTTTTGTTTTTCCGCTCTTTGCGCCTCGGCGCTCCCTAGCCCTGCTTGGGAGCGTAACCGAGGCGCGCGGAGATGTCCGCGCCGGCCTTCTTGATCAGCGGAATCCAGGAATCCTGCAACCGCTCCCGGGGTGCCGAAATCGAAATACCCGCCACCATGATCCCGCGGTTGTCACGGATCGGAACGCCGATGCAACCGACACCCTGCTCGGCCTCCTCGTTGTCGTGGGCGTAGCCGTTCTGGATGGCCTCTTCCGCGTGTTGCCAGAGCTTCGCCTGGCTGGTAAGGGTGTTGGGTGTGTAGCGCGGAAGCCCGGTGCGGCGCGCGTATTCCTTGATCCCCTGCGCGCCGCTCTCCGCGAGAAATATCTTGCCCACCGCGGTGACGTGCAGCGGCGCGCGGCTGCCGATGATCTGCTCGACGCGCATCATGCGGTTGGGGATGGCGCGCTCGACATACACCACCTCGTCGCCCTCGCGCACCGTGAGGTTCACCGTCTCGCCCACCTGGGAGCGCAGCCATTCCATGATCGGCTTGGCCTCGCGCAGCAGGTCCACCTTGTCGCGCACGCGGCTGCCGTACTGGAGCAGCTTGACCCCGAGCCGGTACTGCCCGTTCGGCGTGCGCTCCACCAGCCCGTGGCCGGCGAGCGCGTTCAGGATGCGAAACGCGGTCGAGGGGTGGAGCTTGGTCTCGGCCGACAGGATCTTGAGTCTCAACGGATCGGGGCTCGCCGCGAGTGCATCCAGCAGATGCGCCACGCGATCGACGACCTGGATGGATGGAGGACCGTCTTTAGCCATTTTTCGTGTAGTAAAAACTATTGTGTCTTGTGAAAGATAATAGCCTAGGGTATCGTCCGCGGCAAGGCCCAAAACGCCAAGGAATTCCTCATGCACACAGCAGGCCAGACCGCTTCGACACCCCCATCCGAGGTACCCGAGTTCTGCTCGGGCATCCAGTATTTCGGCCAGCCATGGCCGCGATTCGACGAGCAGGCCAAGGCCGCGGCGATCGCATCCGGCGAACGCGCCATCCGCGATCCCACCGACCCGGCGGCGGTATACCAGACGCTGCTGGCCGCGGATGCGCTGCGCTATCTCACGCTCCAGATCACCGGCACGAAGGCCTCGGGTCATCCGGGCGGATTCGCCTCGAGCGCCGAGGCGTACAGCGCGCTCGTGATGCTCGGGCACATCAACATCGTGACCGAGGTCGGGCACCACGCGCCGGGCTACTACAGCGCGATGTTCCTCGACACCTCGCTCGAGCACATGGGCATTCAGACGGTGGCGCAGTTGCGCGCGCGTTTCCGCGAGCGCCAAGGGCTCCTCGGCCATCTCTCAGGCGCGATCCCGGGCATCCTCTCGCCCGCCGGTCCGCTCGGGCAGGGGCAGCACTTCGCCATGGTGGGGGCGCTGCTGCATCCCGGCGTGCTCTTCCCCGTGACCATCGGCGACGGCGGCTTCGGCGAGCCCTACGTGATGAGCTCGTTCCTGCACTTCCACGTGGCCTACCCGAAGGTCACGAATTTCCTTCCGGTGCTCGTCTGGAACGGCTACAGCCAGGAACACCACGCCATGGTGTCGAACTGGACCAACGAGCGGATGGCGGCCTACTGGAAGGCGCACGGTTTCGAGGAGGTGATCCTCATCGACGCCAAGCCGTTCGACGACCAGAGCCAGGACGGGGCCTACGTCGACAGCACGCGGTTTTCGTTCCCGCAGCGCCTTAAGTTTGCGCAAGCGGTGTTGGAGAGCGCGGCCCGCGCCGCGGGCTCGGCGCTCGGCGGCAGGCCCACCGCGCTCATCGTCAAGCAATTGAAGGGCGCGGGTATGCACGCGCAGGGCGCGAAGTCGCATAATCTCTATGCGCAACACACGCTCGAGAACGAAGACGTCATGGGTACGCTCAGGCGGCGCGCACTTCCGCCGCAGGCCTGGCGCATCGTACGCGAGAATTTTGCGCGCGCCGGCGGCGGTCCCGCCGTGCGCACGGTGGTGACCGAGTCGGTGCTCGAGCTTCCGGCGCTCGATGCGCTGCCGCTTACGGAATACCCCCGGGGCGAGTCCAAGGTGCCGTCCACGGCCATGGGCGGGCTTGTGGCCGAAGTGGGGCTGCGCGATCGCCGCTTCGTCGTGACCAACGCCGACGGCAACGAGGCCTCGGGCGTGGCGAACATCAACATGGCCCTCAAGATCCGCCATCCGACCGAGGACGCGATCTATCATCAGGGACCATCCGGGCGGGTGTACGAGCCCTTGAGCGAGGACGCCTGCGCCGGGCTTGCGGCGGGGCTCGCGCTCTTCGGCGCTCGCTCGCTCTGGCTTTCGTACGAAAGTTTCGCGATCAACGGGCTGCCGATCTTCCAGACCGTGACCCAGGCGATGGCCGAACTCAGGCGCCGCACGCCGAGCGCGATCGCCATGTTCACCGCCGGCGCCCTCGAGCAGGGGCGCAACGGCTGGACCCATCAGCGCCCCGAGGTCGAGGCCTACTTCGCCGCGCTCATGCGCAACGGCAACGTGTTTCCGCTCTTCCCGACGGATGCCAATATGATCCAGGTGGCGTACGAGTGGGCGCTCGCGACGCACAACAAGGGCATCGCCATCTTCGGCTCCAAGACCGCGCTGCCGGTGCGCACGAGCTTCGAGCAGGGGCGGCGCGCGCTCGAAGACGGCGCGGTGATGCTCCACCAGAGCGTCGAGACGGGCAAGGCGACGGTCGTGTTCGCCGTGGCCGGCGACATGGCGCTGCTGCCGGTGTACGAGG
>MFSU01000069.1 GCA_001785115.1 Candidatus Muproteobacteria bacterium RBG_16_65_34 | reverse complement strand
ATCCCCATCCCTTCTCCCACAGGGAGAAGGGGGCGAGCCGAGCGCGCCGTGGGGCGCGCGCTTCATTCACTTCGAGAGGGAGGCGAGCCGATGCGCGCTTGGGCGCGCACTCGTTCACTTTGGGAGAAAAGCGATATGTATTTTTCTAAGCGTACACCCGCGGTGATCGCTGGGGAAAGCCGGAGCATGGCTTCATAAAAAAACCGGGCGCCCTGGGTATCGCGGGGCGCCCGGCCATTACCGCATGACGACGCCCGACTTAGTGGGCCGCGGCCTTGAACAGCTTGGCCTTGTCCACCAGGTCGACATGCTTGCGCTTGAAGCAGGTCCACTTGTGCGACTTCTTGTCGTAGACCGAGTTCACGAAGCACTTCCAGTTCTTCTCATCGACAAAGTTCTTGTCCATGCGGTAGTAGAAGCCCGGGTAACGGGATTCTTCACGGAACTGAATATGCTTCATGTGCGCTTCGGCGGTGATGATGCGGTGGTAGTTTTCCCACGCGCGCAGCAGCTCGTGCAGGTCCTTGGCGCGCATCTTCAGGGAGTCTTCCTTCAGCATCTCGAGCTTCTCTTCCGCCACCTGCAGCATCTTGTCGTTGGTGGTGTAGTAGGTCGCAACGCCGGCCACGTACTCATCCATGATCTTTTGCAGACGGAACTGCAGCATCTTGGGCGTGATGTAGTGCGGGTTGATGTCGATGGCCGTGCTGTAGTCCTTGTGCGCCAGGAACGTCTTCACCGGCTGCCAGATCAGTGCGGCGATCTGCTCGGGGGTCTCTTCGAACTCCGGCTTGTAGGTCTTGTTGTCCACGCAGTACTTGACCATGGCCTTGGCGGCGAGACGGCCTTCGGCATGCGAACCGGAGGAGAACTTGTGGCCCGAGGCGCCCACGCCGTCACCGGCGGTGAACAGACCCTTCACGGTGGTCATGGAGCGGTAGCCCCAGTTCCAGCCCTTCGGCAGGTGCGCCGGGACCTTGGACTTATCTTCATGTTCCTCGTCGGTCGGCGCGCCCAGGTCTTCCGGACCCGACACCCAGATGCCGCAGCAGCCGGAATGGCTCCCAAGCAGGTACGGTTCGGTCGGCATCAGCTCGGAGTTCTTCTTCTCCGGCTCGATGTTCTCGCCGACCCAGATGCCGCACTGGCCGATACACATGTCGAGGAAGTCTTCCCAGGCCTCGGCTTCCAGATGCTTCACTTCCTTCGGCGTCAGGGTCTCGCGCAGCTTGGCGAGGGCGGTGACGGTGTCCATGTAGATCGGACCACGGCCTTCCTTCATCTCGTGCAGCATCAGATGGTTGCGCAGGCAGGAGGCGGGAACGGCGGCCAGCCCGTACGGCGGGTAGTCGTTCAGCATTTCCTTGTTGCGGTCCATGTACACTTCGCCGTTGGCGTTGACGGCCTTGGCCTTGAACAGCAGGAACCAGGCGCCGACCGGGCCGTAACCGTCCTTGAAGCGGGCGGGCACGAAACGGTTTTCCATCATGGTCATCTCGGCACCGGCCTCGGCGGCCATGGCGTAGGTGCTGCCGGCGTTCCACACCGGGTACCAGGCGCGGCCCGTGCCCTCGCCCACGGAGCGCGGACGGAACAGGTTGACGCAGCCACCGGCGGCCAGCAGGATCGCCTTGGCCTTGTAGATGACGATCTTGTTCTCGCGCACCGAGAAACCGGCCGCACCGGCGATGCGGCTTGGGTCGTTCTTGTCGTTAATCAGATGAACGATGAAGATGCGCTCCTGGATGCGGTCCATGCCCAGGGCCTTCTTCGCGGCTTCGGCGACGATCCACTTGTAGGATTCGCCGTTGATCATGATCTGCCACTTGCCGGAACGCACCGGTTTGCCGCCGTCCTTCAGCGCGGGCAAGCCCTCGCCCGCGGAATGGGCGCCGTCATGACGTACGCCCTGCGCGTCGGTCTTCCAGATCGGCAGACCCCACTCCTCGAACAGATGCACGGAGTCGTCCACCACGCGGCCCAGGTCGTAGGCCAGATCGTCGCGGGTGATGCCCATCAGGTCGTTGCTGACCATGCGCGCGTAGTCGGCCGGATCCTGCTCGGGGCCGATATAGGTGTTGATGGCCGACAGACCCTGGGCGACGGCGCCCGAACGGTCCATGGCGGCCTTGTCCACCAGCTTGATCTTGAGATCGACGCCGCTCTCCGCCTTGGCCGCATCGGCCCAGCGCATGATTTCATATGCCGCGCCGCAGCAGGCCATGCCGCCGCCGATCAGGAGGACATCCACCTCTTCCTGAACGATCTCGGGACTACCGAAAGTACCTTGTGCCATTGTGTTCCACCTTTAAAGAATTCAGTTGTTAATCCGGTACCGGCCGATCCTTACTTCAGCCGGATCAGCTCTTCTCTCTTGCCGGCGCGGTAGCCGCCCATCACTTCGGTCGTGAAGAGGGTCGTCTTGCCGATGTCGGCCATCTTGGCGACCGGCTTGCCGTCGTAGGGCTTGATCGAGCCTTCCGCCGTGGTACGGATCGGGAACTTGAAGCGCTTCATGTTGCCGTTGCGGAACTTGATGGTCCACATGATCGAATCGCTGCCGCGCAGGGGCTGCACCGAGCCGCCGAGCGGCACGATGTCGGCGTAGTGACGGCACTCGATGGCCTGCTGCGGGCAGATCTTGACGCACGAGTAGCACTCCCAGCACTGTTCCGGCTCCTGGTTGTACGCCTTCATGGCGTGGCCGGTCTCGGAGCCGTCCTTGTCGAGCATCATCAGGTCGTGCGGGCAGATGTACATGCAAGCGGTCTTATCCTGACCCTTGCAGCCATCGCACTTGTCGGTACGAACAAAAGTTGGCATGGCAGCTCTCCGTCTTGGGTTGTTTAGCGAAACACTTACTTAATTAGTCATTGACCTTATTAGTCTTTGACGCAAAGACGCAAAGAATTTTTTGCGTTTTGTTGCCCCCGTGTTTCTTTGCGTCTTTGCGCCTCCGCGTCGAACGGTCATATAAATCGGAATTTCCTTTAACTTCGGCCTACCGGGCGGAATGACCAGTAAGCTTGACCTCGACCTTCTCCGTAAGCCCCGCGTAGTACGCGCGCAGGATCGCGAGCACCTCGGGACGCGAGAACTCGGCCGGCACCTCCTGGTCTTCGGACAGCATCTTCCGCAGCTTTGTGCCGGAGAGCAGCAGGCGATCCTTTTCGTCGTGCGGGCAGGTGCGCGCGCTGGCCATGCCGCCGCACTGGTAGCACCAGAAGGTCCAGTCGATCTTGAGCGCCCTGGTCTCGAGCGCGTCCTTCGGGATCTCGTCGAAGATCTTGTGCGCGTCGAACGGGCCGTAGTAGCTGCCGACACCGGCGTGGTCGCGCCCGACGATCAGGTGCGAGCAGCCGTAGTTCTGGCGGAAGAGCGCGTGCAGCAGCGCCTCGCGCGGGCCGGCGTAGCGCATGTCGAGCGGATAGCCCGACTGCAACACGGTGTTCTTCACGAAGTACTTCTCGAGCAGCGCGCCGATCGCCTTGGTGCGCACCTCGGCCGGGATGTCGCCGGCCTTGAGCTTGCCGAGGAGCGAATGGATCAGCACGCCGTCGCAAGTCTCGATCGCGACCTTGGCGAGGTACTCGTGGCTGCGGTGCATGGGGTTGCGGGTCTGGAAGGCGGCCACAGTGGACCAGCCGTTGGACCTGAAGAACTCCCGGGTCTGGGCCGGGGTCATGAACTGGGCGCCGTACTTCTCGGGGAAGCCGCCCTGGGAAAGCACTTTCACCGGGCCGGCGAGGTTCACCTCGCCCTGGTCCATCACCATTTTCACACCGGGGTGCTCGAGGTCGGCGGTTTTGTACACCATCATGCACTCGTGGGCCTTGTCGATGGCGTACTTCTCGGTCACCTTCATGGTGGCCATGATCTCGCCGGATTCGCCGTCGACGAGGGCGATGTCCTGGCCTTCCTTAATACTGCTCGCGGTGGTCTTGTCTGTGGAGAGCGTGATCGGGATCGGCCAGAAGAGGCCATTGGCCATTTTCATGCCGTCGCACACGCCTTCCCAATCGGCGCGGGTCATGAAGCCCGCGAGCGGGGTAAAACCGCCGATGCCGAGCATGATGAGATCGCCCACCTCGCGCGAGGAGATACTGACCTTCGGCAGGTTCTGGGCACGCTTTTTTTCCTCGGCCAGCGCCGCGCCGGTGAGGAGCAAGGGTTTTAATTCGCTACCGCCATGAGGATTCACGAGTTTTGACATGATGATTGAACTCCCAGGAAATTTTAAAAAAAGCCGGATACCGGCGGAATTTTATGGATAGGAATGTCAACCCGTGCCGCGAAACTTTATAGTCTCGTGGTCGGGAACACTAATTAGTATTACTGGGGCGGCGCATAAGCCGCCTTTATTTATGGCAAACCATCCTGACATCCGTCTCCTTTCTTCTGCCGGATGTCGGTCAGGCGCATCCCGGGCGGCCCATCCATTGACCTCAGTACCCCCCGGGAGGTCTACTTAGTTTAGACGCAAACGGCGTCGCGCCAAATAGATCGGGATGACAAAAGGTGTGGAATCATGAGCATTACGGTCCGATTTTTCGCCAGCATTAGAGAAAAGCTCGGCAAGGGCGAAGTTCTTATCGAGGCTAAGGGTGTTTCCAGCGCCTCGGACGTGTGGGACCGCGTTGCTTCGACCCCGATCCCGCCCAATACCCTGGTCGCGATCAACCAGGAACATGTCTCGCTCGCGCAGGCGGTACGGGACGGCGACGAGGTGGCGTTTTTCCCGCCCATCACCGGGGGTGCGACGTGAGGATTCGGCTGCTCGACCGCGGGTTCGATCCCTGGCGCGAGGTCGCCGCCTACCAGGCGGAGCAGCCGCAGCTTGCCGGAAAATTCGGCGCTACCACCGTCTTCGTCGGGACCCTGCGCGACTTCAATCAGGGGGAAACCGTGCAGCGCATGACGCTCGAGCACTACCCCGACATGACCGAGAAATACCTGGAGCGCGTCTGCCACGAGGCGCAAAGCCGCTGGCAGGTCGCCGATATGCTGGTGATCCACCGCCACGGCGTGCTTGCCCCGAACGATCCGATCGTGCTGGTGGCGGTCTGGTCGGGACACCGCGACAGCGCGTTCGCCGCCTGCCGCTATATCATCGACGAGCTCAAGACCCGCGCGCCGTTCTGGAAGAAAGAAGAAACCGAGTCGGGTCCGAGATGGGTGGAACAGCAGTGAGTCGTGATTCGTAACTCGTGATTCGTGAACGGTAAACGGTGAAGCCGCAGTCCTCGCCCTGACCCCTGACCCCTGACCCCTGACCCCTCAGTCCTCCAGACTATTTTTTCCGCTTGATCTCGCGGTAACGCGCCAAATCCGTCTCGGCTTCCTTGCGGATCGCCTCCTGCTCCTTGCGCTTGTCGGCGATTACCGCCTCGTGCCTCGCGATCTGCGCCTTGGTCTGGGCGATGTGTTTGGCGGATTGCTCGGCGCCGGTCTTGTCGCCCTTTTTATTCTCGCCCGCCTGTTGGGTCTCCATGCGCGCGAGCGCGGCGCGCAGCGGGTTTAAGGTTTCCTCGCTCGCCTTGATCGCGTTCTCGATCTGCGCGATCTTGCGGTCGCGCACGTAAACGATGTCGTCTTCATGTGCGTAGGTGGACAGAAGTATCTGGTCCCGGCGCGCCCGCTCCTCGGCCTGGTGGCGCTCGCGTTCCTCTCCTTCTTTGCGGCGCTCGCGGTCCGCAAGCTCGGCCTCGGTGGGCGGGGCGTCGATCTCTTTCTTTTTCGTGCCTTTCTCGCTGATTTCCGTGACCTTGGACTTGGCGCATTCCTGCGCGGCCGTGTCGCCGTAGTGCCACTTGCCGGTCTCGTCCTGGCATTTTTTGATTTTCCCGCTCTTTTCCTTGTCCTTGTCGCCTGCGGCGCCGAATGCAGGCGCGGTCAGACCGAGGGTCAGGAGGGAGAGAAGGACCGCGCTTGGAAGTTTCATTAAAGCATTCCACCGTAGTGATGAGCTTGAAGATAGGCGCAGGCCGGCGGCCCGTCAACCGCCGCCGGCCCGCGCGGGCGCATCGGTCCGCCAAGCGGACTATGTCATAATCGGCGCCGCGTGCAGTGGGCGAGAACCATGACAGATTGCGGAGACGGGCATGGACTGGGCTGAACAGCTCATCCTGCTTCTGGTCTCGCTCGCCGCCAACGTATTTTCCGCCTTCGCCGGCGGCGGCGCGGGGCTCTTGCAGTTTCCGGCGCTCATTTTCCTGGGGCTTCCCTTCGGCATCGCGCTCGCCACCCACAAGGTTGCCACCGTGGCGCTCGGGGTGGGCGCCACCCTGCGACATCTTAGGGAAAGATCGCTCGAGGGCCGGTTTTCGCTATTTATTCTTGCCACGGGGCTTCCGGGTGTGGTCGCCGGCGCGGCCTTCATCCTCGATGTGCCGGAAGCAGCCGCGCGCGTCTCGCTCGGTGCGCTCACCATCGGGCTCGGGCTCTATTCCTTTTTCAACAAGCAGCTCGGGCTCGAGCATACGCCCCGGCATCGGACGCGTCACGGCTACGCCGTGGGCGGGTTCGGAGTGTTTCTGGTCGGTGTGCTCAACGGCTCGCTCACCTCGGGCACGGGACTGTTTTGCACGATCTGGCTCGTGCGCTGGTTCGGGCTCGATTACCGCCGCGCCGTGGCCTATACGCTCGTGCTCGTCGGGCTGTTCTGGAATGGCGCGGGCGCCGTCACCCTGGGGATTCTCGGCGAGATCGAATGGTCCTGGCTTCCGGCCCTGCTCGTGGGTTCGCTCGTGGGCGGTTATCTCGGCGCCCACTGGTCGATCGTGAAGGGCAATCGCTGGATCAAGCGCGGGTTCGAGATCGTGACGGTGCTGGTCGGTTTGAAATTAATTTTTTAATAAGAATAGACAGGATTAACAGGATTTTTCAGGATTAACAAGATTAAGACGTTCACAAAGAAATTCTTGAAGTAATCCTGTAAATCCTGCGAAATCCTGTTAATCCTGTCCATTCGCCTTTTGTTCAAGATGCCGCTTGATCGCCGCGAGCCAGCGGTCGAGGTTTTTTTCCAGCCTCTGCGTGAGGAGCTCTTCCTGTCGTCCCCTGATGCGCCGCGCGTAGTCCGGATCGAACAGCGGCATGAGCGGCTCGATGACCTGCAATACCTTGCGCGTCAGGCTGTCCGCGACGCTGGTTTCGATCAGCATATCGTCCGAAGGCTCGAACGTTTCCGTCTGGGTTAGCCGTGTCCCGCGGTCCTCGGGTTCTGTTTCGATACGGACTTCAAAGGGGACGGCGGAATCCGAGAGCGAGACGATGCGCCGGGCCGGATCGAGCTCGCGCACGCGCGTGCGGTAGTCGGCGATGCGATTGCCGATCTGGAGCCGGAAATGGACGACGCCGCCGGCCCGCAGCGGTCCGCCGCCCTCGATCTCCACGCGGATGGGTTCGGCGTCGGGGTGCAGCCGCGAGCGCGCGAGGGGATCGGCCATCAGGGCGAAGACGCGCTCGACCGGCGCGTCGATGTGGATGCTCCGGGAAACGGTCAGCATAGCTTTCAGCTTTCAGCTTTCAGCTATCAGCTATCAGCTAAACCATGAGCCAAGCCTTCTTTTAGCTGATAGCTGACGGCTGATGGCTGATTGCTTCAGTCATGTTCCATACTCCCGCCGGTAGGCGCTGATCCCATCGTAATACCGGCGCGCGCCGTCGCCCTTGGCGTGCAGGTAGCCGAGCAGCGTCTCCAGCGTCACGATGTTCACCACGCGCAGCCCAAGCTCGGTCTCCACCTCCTGTACCGCCGAGAGCTTGCCCTCGCCGCGCTCCTGGCGGTCGAGCGCGATGGCGACACCGGCCGGTACGGCGCCGGCGGTCTTGATGATCTGCACCGACTCGCGCACCGAGGTGCCGGCCGAGATGACATCGTCGAGGATGAGGACCTTGCCCTGCAAGGGGTGGCCGACAATGACCCCGCCTTCGCCGTATTTCTTGACCTCCTTGCGGTTGAAGGCGTAGGGCGTGTCGCGCCCGTGCTGCTCCGCGAGCGCGATCGCGGCGGCGCAGGCGAGCGGCACGCCCTTGTAGGCCGGCCCGAAGAGCATGTCGAAAGCGATGTCGGAATCGACGATGGCACGCGCGTAGAATCGCCCGAGGCGCGCGAGCTTCGCCCCGGTGTTGAACAGGCCGGTATTGAAGAAGTAGGGACTGACGCGTCCCGATTTCAGGGTGAACTCGCCGAAGCGCAGGGCCTGGCACTCGATGGCGAAATCGAGAAATTCGCGTTGGTAGTCTTTCATCATTTCAGAGCAAAGATACAAGTAAAAAGAGAAAAGAGGCAAGATTACAGAGTAACAGATTTCTGCATGCGGCCGCCCGCCTCAGGCCGTTCCTTTCCTCTTTGCTCTTTTCTCTTGTATCTTGCGGGTATGCGTATCATCACCCTCAACTTAAACGGCATCCGCTCGGCGGCTTCCAAGGGCGTCTTCGATTGGCTCAAGCGCCAGAACGCCGATATCGTGTGCGCGCAGGAGGTCAAGGCGCAAGCGGCGGACCTCAGCGATGAGATGCGCGCCCCCAAGGGCTATCGCGGGAATTTCAGCCTCGCCGAGAAAAAGGGCTACGCCGGGGTCGCGCTCTACGCGCGCCGGGAGCCCGACAAGGTGCGTGTCGGTTTCGGCTCCAAGGAGCACGACGATGAAGGGCGATATGTTCAGGCCGACTTCCGCAAGCTCAGCATTGTTTCGTTGTACCTGCCCTCCGGCTCCGCCGGCCCGCACCGCCAGGAATCGAAGTACCGCTTCATGGATCACTTCTTGCCGATACTCAAGAAGCTTCGGAACGACGGGCGCGAATACGTTCTCTGTGGCGACTGGAACATCGCGCACAAGGAGATTGACTTAAAGAACTGGAAATCGAATCAGAAGAACTCCGGCTTCCTGCCCGAGGAGCGCGCCTGGCTCACGCAGGTGTTCGACGAGCTTGGGTGGGTGGATGTGTTCCGGACGTTGAACGCCAAGCCGGATCAATATACCTGGTGGTCGCACCGCGGCCGCGCGTGGGAGAAGAACGTCGGTTGGCGCATCGACTACCAGATCGCCACGCCCGGCATCGCCAAAAAGGCCGTGAAGGAGCGCATCTATAAAGACAAGCGCTTCTCAGATCACGCGCCGTTGATTATTGATTACGATTACGAGCTTTAAGCCATTCTCCCCTTGCGGGAGAATGGTGGGGTGAGGGGGTGTCTTGAAGAAACCCCCCGCCGATCCCGTTTTCGCTGGCTACGGGGATGCGAACCATGCTGGGTTTCGCGGTGCTCAACCTAAGCGCTGATTATTTCGTTTAGGCCCTCGACGACCTGGGCAAGCTCTTCGGGCGATACATGTCCCATCGTTTTGCCAATGCGCTCCACGGAAAGCGTGCGGACCTGACTTATCTTTACCCACGATTTCTTGGGGAGACGCGGCGACCTCAACTCCAGCGTCAGCGGGAAACCCGCGTGCTGGGACTGGCTTGTGAGAGCGACGGCGATCACTGTCCCCGAGCGTTCATTAAAAACATCCTGACTTAAGATCAGGACGGGACGTAATCCCGCTTGTTCGCGGCCTCGAACGGGGTTCAGATCGGCCCAGCGGATTTCGCCTCTCAGTATTCGGGCCACCGGCCTTGTTCCTCCGACATTCCCTCTTCGGCGACGGCCTGCTCGAACTTCGGATCGAGCTTGGCGCATTCGCGCGCCAGCCGGCTGCGCTCGATGCGTTCCAGTTTCTCCTTGACGGCTTCTTGAATGGCCCGGCTCCGGTTAGGAAATGCCCGTTTCTTCACGAGGCGGTCAATGCGCTTGAGGGTTTCGGCCTCCAGCGTGATGGCGATTTTGCTTGTGCTCATGGTTCACCTTTAAGTATTACAATAAGTCATACTAAGGTTGAAATCAAATGAAACGGCGTCCCACCCCGAGGTTGTTCACAATGACTAGAGCGGTGTGATCCCCAGGAAGTCTCCAGCCCAGGCCATTCATAGCAGCGCCCGTAATTGTCCCCACACGTTCTCCAGCATCCGCGGCTGCGCCTTGGCGTTCGGATGAATCCCGTCCGGTTGCATCAGGGAACGATCGGTGGCGAAGCCCTCCATGATGGACGGCACCAGCGTCACCTGCGGCTCGGCTGCGAGCTCGCGGTAGACGCGCCGGAACCTTTCGGTGTATTTCCGGCCATAATTCGGGGGTAATTCGATCCCGACGAGCAGAACCTTCGCGCCCGCGGCCTTGGTGTTCGCGATCATGACCGAGAGGTTATGTTTCATCTGCGCAGGCGAGAGTCCGCGCAGGCCGTCGTTGCCGCCGAGCTCGAGGATCACGATGTCGGGCCGGTGCTCCGTGAGCAGCCGCGGCAGGCGCGCCAGGGCGTTGGCGGTGATGTCACCGCTCACGGCTGCGTTGACGACCTGGTAGTCGAGCTTCTGTGCGGCGAGGCGCTCGCGCAGCAGGCTGACCCAACCGGCGCGGAGGTCCATACCGTGGGCGGCGCTTAGACTGTCGCCGACCACGAGGATGGTGCGGGCGAGCGCTTCCGCCGGTACGATACATACCACCACCAATACCGCAACCAACACGCGACGCATGTCCACACCTCTGAATGGAGTCATGATTTCCGCTACGAACCTCGGTAAACGGGTCCTCACCGCCGAGGGCGCGCTCGACATCTTGGCCGGCGTCACCCTCGAGATCAAGACCGGCGAAAGTGTGGCGATCATCGGCGTGTCGGGCTCGGGCAAGTCCACGCTCCTCGGACTGCTCGCCGGTCTCGATCTGCCTACGGACGGCGAGGTCTGGCTTTCGGGCGAACGGCTCACGGCGCTGGATGAGGATGGCCGCGCGCGCGTGCGCGCGGGCGCCGTCGGCTTCGTGTTCCAGAGCTTTCAGCTGCTGCCGGGTTTGACCGCGATCGAGAACGTAATGCTGCCGCTCGAGCTGGCCGGCGCGCCCGACCCCGAAGGCGCGGCGCGCGCGCTCCTTGGGCGCGTGGGCTTAACCGAGCGCCTGACGCATTATCCGCGCGCGCTCTCGGGCGGCGAGCAGCAGCGCGTGGCGATCGCGCGCGCCTTTGCGCTCAAACCCGCGATCCTGTTCGCCGACGAGCCGACCGGCAACCTCGACAGCGCCACCGGCGCGCGCGTGATCGACCTGCTGTTCGAGCTCAACACGGAGCGGCGCACCACGCTCGTGCTGGTGACGCACGACGAGGAGCTCGCCGCGCGCTGCACGCGGCGGATCTATCTCCATGGCGGCCGCATCGTGAACGCGGCGGAGTAGCCGCGATTGCTGAAAGAATCGTTTTCACCGCGGAGAACGCCGAGCACGCGGAGAAAACAGAAATCTACGGCTGCTTGCGCGCTCACCTGCACGGAGCAAGGAGCGCCAGGGTAGTGCTTTGAAATCTGCGAAAATCTGCGTAATCTGCGGATTGAATCGCCGTCTTTACGTTTATGCGCTTGACTCGGAATCTAAAGCTTTCGCTGCGGCTGCTCACGCGCGACTGGCGCGCCGGGGAGCTAAAGCTTTTCGCCATGGCGCTCGTGATCGCGGTCGGCGCCGTGACCGCGGTCGGGTTTTTCAACGATCGCCTGATGCGCGGGATGGCCTACCAGTCGGCCGAGATGCTCGGCGCGGATCTTGCCCTCGTAGGCCCCCAGCCGGTCCCGTCGGAATGGCTCGGTGAGGCGCTGAAACAGGGACTCACGCGCTCCGAGGGACTCGAGTTCGCCAGCGTCGTGGTCAGGGGCGAGCGGCTTCAGCTCTCAAGCGTGCGCGCGGTGGACGGGAATTATCCGCCGCGCGGCGTGCTGCGCACGGCCGCGGCGTTGTACGCCCAGGACGCGGTCGCTCAGAGCGTACCCGCGCCCGGCTCGGCCTGGGTCGAGGCGCGCGTGCTGCACGCGCTCGCGGCGGCGGTCGGCGATCGCATCGAGATCGGCAATGCCGAGTTCACGGTGACGCGGGTGCTGACCTACGAGCCGGGGCGCGGCGGCAACTTCTTCGCGCTTGCGCCGCGGGTGCTTATCCATCGGACCGACGTCGCGCGCACCCGGGTGATCCAGCCGGGCAGCCGTGTCACCTACGGCTATGCCTTCGCCGGCGCGGAGCAGGCGGTCGCGCGCTATCAACGCTGGCTCGAGACGCGCCTGGGGCCGAACCATCAGCTCGTCGGCGCGCGCGAGGGCAACGCCTCGGTCGCGCGCGCGATCGAGCGCGTGGATCGCTTCGTGGGGCTCACGAGCCTGCTCGCCGTGATCCTCGCCGGCGTGGCGATCGCGATGGGCGCGCGGCGCTACAGTCACCGGCACTACGATATGAGCGCCATGCTGCGCTGCCTGGGTGCCAGCCAGCGCGACATCGTGCAACTCTATCTGCCGCAACTGCTCGCGCTCGGGCTCGCCGCGAGCCTCCTCGGCGTGGCGCTCGGCTGGGCGGCGCAGGAGACCATCCATTACCTGATGCGGGATTTCTTCCCCGTGAAACTGCCGGCGCCCGGACCTGCGCCGGCCTTTTTCGGCGTGGCGACTGGGCTCATCACGCTCGCGGGCTTCGCGCTGGCGCCGATCCTGCGGTTGAAGAGCGTGCCGCCGCTGCGGGTGCTGCGGCGCGAGGCCGCGCCGCTCCCCCCGAGCAGCCTCGCGGTGTACGGCTCGGCCGCAACGGCGATCGTGCTCCTCATGTGGCGCTACACCTCGAGCTGGACGCTCACCCTGGGCGTGCTCGCGGGCGCTCTGGCCGCGGCCGCGGCGCTCGCCGCCGCGGCGTTCGGCCTGCTGGCCTTGAGCCGACGGCTGCATCGGCGCGTCGGGACGGCGTGGCGCTTCGGCTTCAACAATCTCTGGCGGCGTGCGCACACGAGCGTGGGGCAGATCCTCGCCTTCGGGCTCACGCTCATGGCGATGGCGGTGATCGCGCTCGTACGCACGGATCTCCTGTCCACCTGGCAGCGGCAACTGCCCGCCGACACGCCCAACCACTTCGCCTTCAATATTCTCGCCGCCGACGTCGGCGCCGTGCGGCGCTTCTTCGAGGCCAACCGCATCAAGGCCCAGGCGCTCTACCCGATGGTGCGCGGGCGGCTCGTCGCCATCGACGGCGTGCCGGTGACGCAGGCGGTGACCAAGGAGGAGCGGAGCGACGAGGCGCTGCAACGCGAGCTGAACCTGAGCTGGGCCGCGCACGTGCCGCCGGACAATACGCTCGTGCGCGGCGCCTGGTGGAATGAAGGGAACGGCCCGCGCGTTTCGGTCGAGGAGAAGCTTGCGAAGAAGCTCGGCATCGAGCTCGACGCCGAGCTCGGCTTCTCCATCGGCGGCGAGACGCTTAAAGCGCGCGTGACGAGCATCCGCAAGGTCCAGTGGGACTCGTTCCATCCGAACTTCTACCTGATCTTCCCGCCGGGGATGCTCGAGGCCTACCCCGCGACCTACCTCACGAGCTTTTATCTGAATCCCGGGCAGAAGCCGATGCTCACCGCGCTCGTGCGCGCGTTCCCCGCAGTGACGGTGCTCGAGACCGATCAGCTGCTCGCGCAGGTGCGCACGGTCCTCGGGCAGGTGACCTTCGCGGTCGAGTTCATATTATTGTTCGTGCTCGCCGCCGGCTTCGTCGTGCTCTACGCGGCGCTCGCCGCGAGCCTCGATGAGCGGTTTCACGAAGGGGCGCTGCTGCGCACGCTCGGCGCGAGCCGCCGGCAACTGCGTGCCGGCCACCTCGCCGAGTTCGTAACGCTCGGGCTGCTGGCCGGGGTGCTGGCGGCGATCGGGACGGAGCTTGTCGCCTACGCGCTGTACACGCGGGCCTTCGATCTGGAGTACACGGTCAAATGGCCGGTGTGGCTCATCGCGCCGCTGGCCGGCGGCGCGCTGATCGGACTTGCCGGTTACTTCGGCACACGCCGCGTGGTGCGGCAAAGTCCGATGGCGGTGTTACGGGAGCTGTAGCGACGCCGGACTGTTCTTGTCTCCTTCAGAGGTGGAGAGAATTTAAGTCGAATCGCCTCCGGCGATGATTGAACGGCTACTTGTGGGTGGCTGACCCACGGCAGGTAACTTTTCTTTGTACGGCCAAAGAAAAGTCACCA
>MFSU01000068.1 GCA_001785115.1 Candidatus Muproteobacteria bacterium RBG_16_65_34 | reverse complement strand
CGCTGCTCCTTCCCTGTCCGGTCCGGTCCATCCCGACCGTCAGACCATCCGATCCCCCGCCGCTTGCGTTCGGGTGACAGCCACTCGCGTTGACGGTGAGGGATTCCTGGAATCAGCCGAACAAGCCGGCTGGCCTGCCTGTGCGTTACGCGCAGACAGGCGGCGCCCGGTGTGTCTTGTCGAACCCTCCGAGATTCAAATCCCTTCGCGTACGCGACGCAAACAACAAGGCCCCGCTCGATGGCGGGGCCTTGTTGTTTGGCTTGGCGTCCCCAACCGGATTCGAACCGGTGTTACCGCCGTGAAAGGGCGATGTCCTAGGCCTCTAGACGATGGGGACGAATGATAGGACTGGGGACTAAGCGAGGAGTACTGAGTGGAAACATCTGCGATACGGTTTCGTGCCCGAACCAATCCGTATCCTGACCTCAGCCCTCAGCACTCAGTCCTCAGAATTTTGGTGGAGCTAGCCGGGATCGAACCGGCGACCTCCTGCATGCCATGCAGGCGCTCTCCCAGCTGAGCTATAGCCCCGTTCCGAAAAGGCGCGCTACTTTACCGCCCCCTCCGCCGGCGGGTCAAGCCGCGACGGGCGGTTTCCTTATATATTCCAGCGCGGCATCGAGCCGCTTGAGGGTCTTGTCCCGCCCGAGCAGCGTCAGGGTCAGGTCTATCGGCGGCGAGACCGCTCGGCCCGCGCAGGCCACGCGCACGGGTTGGGCGATCTTGCCGAGCTTGAGCCCATGCGCCTCGGCCAGGGCGGTCACGGCCGCGTGGATCGCCTCGGCGGTCCAGAGCGGCAGCGCCGAGAGCCGGCTGCGCAGCTCGGAAAGCGGCTTCTCGGCCTCGGGCCTCAAGTGCGCGGCGGCGTCCTTGGGGTCGTAGGCGTCGAAATCCTTATAAAGGAACGCGCTGTTCGCCGCCATCTCCGCCAGCGTCTTGGCGCGCTCGCGCTGGGCCTTGACCACCTCGACCAAGTCCGGCCCCGAAGCGGGATCGATCCCGAGCTTGCCCAGGTGATAGCTCAAGTGATGCGCCACGTGCCTGGGGTCGCTGGTCTTAAGATAGTGCTGGTTGAGCCACAGGAGCTTCTCCGGGTTGAACGCCGCCGCCGAGCAGTGGACCTGGGTGACGTCGAAGAGCTTCACCATCTCGTCGATCGCGAAGATCTCCTGATCGCCGTGCGACCAGCCGAGGCGCACGAGGTAATTCAACAGCGCCTCGGGCAGGTAGCCCTCCTCGCGATATTGCATCACGCTCACCGCGCCGTGGCGCTTGGAAAGCCGCGCGCCGTCCGGCCCGAGGATCATGGGCACATGGGCATAGACCGGCGGCGTCCAACCGAGCGCCTGCATCATGTTCATCTGCCGCGGGGTGTTGTTGAGGTGATCGTCGCCGCGGATCACGTGGGAAACATGCATGTCCATGTCGTCCACGACCACGGTGAAGTTATACGTCGGCGTGCCGTCGGAGCGCGCGATGATGAGATCGTCCAATTCGCCGTTCTGGAACGCCACGCGCCCGCGAATCAGGTCCTCCACGATCACCGCGCCCTCGGTCGGGTTCTTGAAGCGCACCACCGGCGGGATGTCTTTCGGGGGATGCGGGACGCCGGCGCGGCATCTGCCGTCGTAGCGCGGCTTTTCCTTGCGCGCCGTCTGCCCGGCGCGCAGCTCCTCGAGCCGCTCCCGGGAGCAGTAGCAGCGATAGGCCGTCCCGACCTCGAGCATCTGCCGGATCACTTCCTGGTAGCGCGGGAACCGGTGCGTCTGGAAGAACGGCCCCTCGTCGTACTCCAGACCGAGCCACGTCATGCCCTGCAGGATCGCGTCCACCGACTCGGCGGTGGAGCGCTCGAGATCGGTGTCCTCGATGCGCAGGATGAACGTGCCGCCGTGCTTGCGCGCGTAGAGCCAGGAGAAGAGCGCGGTGCGCGCCCCGCCGATGTGCAGATAACCGGTGGGGCTCGGCGCGAAGCGGGTGCGGGTCGTCATGCCTTGGGCCTTCGATGCGGGCCGCTATGGTAGCGAAAATCCGCGCCGAAATCAGCCCGCCTCAGTCTTCCTCCCAGCGCGGGTAGCCCGGGATCTTGATCTCGTGCTCCCCATACGACCCCGTATCCGCGCGCCGGTGGCAGGCCGGACAGTTACCGAGGGTCTTGACCCTCCAGTTTTCCGCGACGAACCGCGCCGGAATGTGGTCATGCTTGCGTACCATGTACGGCATCGCGCTGATCCGCACCGGCGTCTCCTGGTCGGACAGCGCCTTCACGATCTTCACCGAACGCTTGTAATCCACGCGATCGGCCGCGTTGGCCGTGAGGTACTCGGCGATCGCCGCGGCGTCTTCCTTTGAAAGCTCGGCGTTGTCCCCGAAGTGGTCGGACAGGCTGTCCATGAGCTTCTGCCAGGAGCGCGCGGGCAACAGCCCCGGCTGATAGGCGAAGTGGCAACCGCCGCATTCTTTCGCGTAGCGCGCATCGGCGACCGGCGCCACGTCCGCACCCCGACCGCGCTTGCTCCGGGACTCATCGTCATCGGCCGCGGCGATGTGCGCGAGGAAGAGCGCGCCCAGGATTGCGGCCGTCCAGCGGTGTGTGCTCATTCAAAACCTCCTTTTGCCACGCGGAATCAATTGCGGACAAACACCAGGAAGTCGCCCTTCTCCTGGGCCGTGCACTCGCGCCCCAGAATCCGCTTGCAGTTGCGCAGGAACCATTTCTCGATGCGCTTGGCGTCGGTCAGGCGTTTGGGGTTGACCGCGGGCTTCATCGGCTCGATGACCTTGCCGGTTTCGACATGCTTGCCCGGTTCGCTCAGGTTGCTCGTGTGACAGCTGGCGCAACTCTGCGGCTCGCCGCCCTTGGGATCGGGAAAGCTCTTGTTCCAGAGCGCCTTACCCGCGGCCGCGCTGAATCCGCCCGCCCCCCGGGCCTTGTACGCCGCAAGCCGCTCGTCCACCACATCGGCCGCGGCGGCGACACCGCTCGCGAGCAGGGCCGCAAGAAAGATCGCGTTCGGAAAAGGCTTCATACCGCTATCTCGTCTTGGGTCTGGATTGATCCGTCTGTGGCCCGGGCGGGCGCATCGCCGCATCCTCGAACGTGCCTTGCTCGGCGTCGAGATGGCAGGCCGCGCAGTTCGCCTTCGTGCGCACGGGATCGCGCTCCCACGTCCGCTGCGATATGTCGCGGTGCTTCCTTTTCCAGTACTCGGTCTCGGTGATGCGCAGCGGCGTCTCCCCCGGGGGGATCGAGCGATCGGTCTTCCACGCCGCCTCGGTGAGCGCGGACTCGGCGGCGTTGGGTGTGTAAAAGTCTCTGAGTCCGGCGAGCGTGGCGGCATCGAGCGCGAGGTCGTCGCCGAAGTGATCCCGCTGCCCCGCCAGCAGCGCCTCCCACGAACGCAGCGGCAGCAGCGTGGGATGAAACGCGAGGTGGCAGCTCCCGCATTCGGCCCGCCAGAGGGCGCTATCCGGAAGCGTCGGACCGGTGAAGGGTAAATAGGGTTTCTCGGGCGTCGCACGCACGTGGCCGGCAAACTGAACGATCGCGCTCACGGCTACGCCGGCGAGCAGCAGCGCACCGACGCCACGAAATATAACGGCATCGACGCCGGGGCCGCGCTTGCGCCCGGTAACCATGGCGCCCGCGAGGTTTTCGCGGTGCCGCCAGCTTTCGTAGGCGACGCCGGTAAGGTGGAACGCCACGACGACGAGCAGGCCCACGGCGCTCGCCTCATGCAGCAGGTGGAACAGCGTGGCGTGCGCGAAACTGAAGGCGCCCGCGAAGGGGCCGTGACGTTCCTCGGCGCCCAGGACGAACATCCCGGTGAACGAGATCGCGAGCCCCAGGCCGAGCATGAGAAAAACCACCCAGGAGCCGGCGGGATTATGGCCGAGATAGCGCCGCGACGGGCCGCGCAGGGTCGCACGGAGATAATCGCGTGCGTTCGTCCAGCGATAGCCGAACTCGCGGAACCGCGCGTAATACCCGCCCACGAAGCCCCAGAGCATGCGAAACAGCAGCAGCCCGAAAAACACGTACCCCGCAAAGACATGCACATCCAGGTAACGGTCATCCTCGTGGGTGAACCAGGCGACGGCGAACATGCCTGCCAGCAGCCAGTGGAAGAGCCGCGTGGGCAGGTCCCATACGACGACTTTGCCGCCATCCGCACTCTTACTTCTGGTCAACAAAACACCCCCCCAACAACATGCGCGAAGTTTAAGGCGTATCATGCGGAAATCAAGCTGAACCCAAGCTGAAAGCGGCGCCCCGAACCTGCGTCAAATTGACCCACCGAACACCAGCACGTAAACTTGGCGGCCCGCGGGCGATTAGCTCAGTGGTAGAGCACTGCCTTCACACGGCAGGGGTCGCAGGTTCAAGCCCTGCATCGCCCACCATCCCCTCCCCTTCGGCCAGCGCGGCGAAGCAGCGCGCCGTGTTCAGAAATCGGAATCCGTATTCTTCTTCTCCTTCCGCACCGGGTTGTCCACCGGCGGGAGCGAAAGGATATAGCCCGCGATGGCGCGGCGGTCGTCCTGCGTGAGGTGCCTGAGGCTGTTGTCGACCACCTCGGCCATGATATCGCCGGCGAAGTCGCCGTCCGGCATCATCCCCGAGTCGAAATATTCCATGAGATCGCTTTCGCGCCAGCGGCCTATGCCGCTCGTCTTGTGGGGCGTGATGTTGGGGATCGGGTCGCCCTCCGGGCCCGCGCGCGTGCCGGCCATGGCCATACGCTCCTTCATGCCGCCCAGGAGGTTGCGCGGGGTGTGACACTCGCCGCAGTGTCCCACGGCATTTGCGAGGTAGGCGCCGCGGTTCCAGATCTCGGTCCGATCGGAGCGTGACTGATACGGTCCCGGCCTGAAGAAAAGCGCCTTCCAGAATCCGAGCAGCGGCCGGTAACGTACAAACCACAAAAGCTCGTGCGGTTTGTTCGCCCGCCGTACCGGCTTCGCCTTCGAGAGATAGGCCCAGAGCACACGCACGTCCTCATCGCGCATGCGCGCATAAGAGGGGTACGGAAACGCGGGATAATAGTGCTGCCCCTCGGGGCTTACGCCCGCGCGCAGCGCGCGGGTGAAATCCGCCTCGCTCCAGCGGCCGATGCCCGTTTCCGGATCGGGCGTAATGTTGGGCGTATAGAAAACGCCGAAGGGCGTCTTGAGCGCGCGCCCGCCGGCGAGCGGCGCGCCGCGGTTCTTCTCGTTGGTGTGGCAGGTGGCGCAGCCCGCGGCCCGAAACAGGTATTCGCCGTGCTTGCGGAGATCCTGCGCGGCCCCGGTTGCCGGGGCCACGCAGAGCAGCCACCCGAACGCAATGACCGCGCACGTGCGCCGCAGCATGCGGGGCCTGGCGTCCGACGGACCGCGCGGATTACTTTTTCTTCTCTTCCTTGCGGAAGTCCTTGTGGCAGGCCTTGCAGGCGTCTTGCAGCTCCTTGAGCCGGGCGACGATTATTTTATTATCGCCCCCGCTTACCGCCTTGGCGAGCGCCTCCGATTTTTCGCGCGTGTCCTTGGCGCGCTTCTCGAAGTCCGCGCGCTTGTTCCAGACGGCTTCGAGCGCCTTGGTCTCGCCCAGGTCCGAACCGTCCGGGAACAGCGCCGGGATGTCCTTGTTGATCGCCTGCACCGCGCGCACGTGCTCGGCGAGCTGTCCTTGGTGTTCGTCCACCTTGCCCTGGATGATTGCACCGGCGGCCGCCAGGTGGCCGCCGTTCGCCTTCATCACCGCCTGCCGGTACTTGATGATGTCCTGCGGATCGCTCGCCTGGAGCCCAAGCGGCAGCGCGACGGCGAACACCGCCGCACCGAGTTCGATAAACCGTTTACGCACATCGTGCTTCGTCATCGATTCTCTCCTTCCGGGATTTTTCTGCGTTCGCCAACGACCCGAGAGACGCGCGGGCCGAAGAAATCATTCCCTCCGCGCGGCGTCTCCGCTCAGGCCTCCCACTCCTCGAGCGGCGAGGAGGGTTGGCGCTTCTCGGAGAGCAGTCGCCTGGCCTCGTGCTCGCTCTGGGCGAAGATCATGCGCACGGCGTTGGGGTCGTCCGGCGACCCCTCGGCGCGCAGCCGCCGGCAGGCCTCCTTCGCCTCGGGATATTTCTCGAAGCTGCCCGCCGGCGTGAACTGTTTCTCGGGCGAGATTCGGAATACGTAATAAGGCATGGGGTCGTCGGAGATATTGTGGCGGCGGAAAGCTTACCCGAGACGCGCCTGCGCGTCACGAGAACCTATCTCAAAATACTTTGAACGCGGATTAACGCAGATATGGGAAGAATTCGTGTGATGAATCTGCGTTAATCTATTCGTCATCTGCGTTCGTCTGCGTTTCGGGTGTTTTTGAAACAGCTTCTACTCGCCCACCTGCAACAGTTGTCCGCGCGTGCGCGCGATGTTGAAAAACGCCACGAACGCCGCCACCCCGGCGGCAAGATAAACGACGTTAAGCGCCGCCGCCCACAGCAGCAAATCCGCGCGGAAGACGTGCTCGAACAGCACCGCGCGCATGCCCTCGAAGACGTAGCTCGCGGGCAGCGCGTACGCCACGGCCTGAAGCCACGACGGCAGCACCTCGATCGGGTAGTACACGCCGCTTATGGGCTGCACGGCGAAGATCGCGACCCAGGCCATGCTCTCGGCGCCGAGCCCGTAGCGCAGCACGATCCCGGAGACCAGCAGCCCGATGGCCCAGCCCATGACGATGAGGTTTATGAAGAACGCCAGCAGCGGCAGCCCGAGCGTGAAGATCGAGAAATGAAACAACGGGATGGCGATGAGCGCCGCGCCGCCCACGCCGATGAGCGTACGGATGAGGCTCATGACGAGCAGCGCGGCCACGAGCTCGATCGGGCGCAACGGGCTGACGAAGAGATGCCCGAGGTTGCGCGACCACATCTCCTCCATGAAGACGAGCGACACGCCGAGCTGGCCGCGGAACAACACGTCCCAAAGCAAGACGCCCGAGATCAGCACGCCCGAGGCCTGCGCGAGCCAGGAGCTCTGCTTGACCAGGAACAAGGTGATGAAGCCCCACAGCACCATCTGTACCGTGGGCCAGTACATGAGCTCGAGCACCCTCGGTCCGGAGCTGCGCAGCAGATACATGTGGCGCAACACCAGCGCGTAGATGCGCCGCCACACGGCCGCGGAACCGGTCCGTTGCGGCGCGCTCATGGGTTCGCCTGCTTGCGATCCAGCGCAAGCTCCAGGCGGCGCTCGCGGGCGATGTCGATGAACACCTCCTCCATGTTCTGCCGCCCGTAGCGCTTGAGCAGCGCCTCCGGCGTGCCGCGGTCGACGAGCCTGCCCGCGCGCAGCATGAGCACGTTGTCGCACAGCCGCTCGACCTCCGACATGTTGTGCGAGGCGAGCAGCATCGTTGCGTGCGAGCGCCGCCGGTAGCTTTCGAGCATCCCGCGCACGTAGTCGGCCGTATCCGGGTCGAGCGAGGCCGTGGGCTCATCGAGCAGCAAAAGCTCCGGCTCGTTCAGCAGCGCCTTGGCGAGCGCGACGCGCGTCTTCTGCCCCGCCGAGAGCTGGCCGTAGGGGCGGTGCATGAGGCCCTCGATCTCGAGCTCCCGGCCCACCTCCTCGATCCGTCGACGAATATCCACGAGCCCGTAGAGTCGCGCATAGACCTCGAGGTTCTGGCGCACCGTAAGCCGGCGCGGCAGCTCCACGTACGGCGAGGAGAAGTTCATGCGCCCGAGCACGCGGTAGCGATCGCGCAGCATATCCACGCCGAAGACCGAGATCGCGCCGGAGGTGGGCAGCAGCAAACCGAGCAGCATGGAGAGTGTGGTCGTCTTGCCGGCGCCGTTGCCGCCGAGCAGCGCCGTGGTGGACCCCGGAAGGATGTCGAAGCTTATGCCATCGACCGCCACCAGATCCCCGAAACGCTTGGTGACGTTGACGACGCGCACGACGGCCTGAGACATGACGGCGAGATTAGCTTAAATTGCCGCCGCTTGTCAGCCTGCGACTGGTGCCGACGGCGGTTTTGCGGCATAGTGCAGGCGTCGTCCCTCGTTTCTTTTGCACCCATCGAAAACAGGAGGTTTTTATGGCTGCGCCACGCTGGACCTCGATCCTCGCCCTCTTGGCGGTGCTGCTCCCCGCCCTCGCGCGCGCGGAACTCCCCTGGCAGTTCGACCAGCACACCCGTTACATGGCCCTGGGCGACAGCCTCTCGGCCGGCTACGGCGCCGTGCCCGCGACCCAGGGCTTCGTCTACCTTTTATATCAGTCCGGTGTCTTCGATTCGGTTCCGAACACGCTCTTTGCGAACGCCGCCGTGCCCGGCGCGACGAGCCGGCAGGTGCTCGATCATCAAGCGCCACAGGCGACCGAGGCCTTCCGCCCCACGGTCATCACGCTCACCGTGGGCGGCAACGATCTGCTGCGCATCCTGAACGGCGCCGACCCCTATCTGGTGCTCGCCGAGTTCGCCGCTAATCTCACGCAAATCCTCACGCGCCTGCGCACCGAGTTGCCGCAGGCACGGATCTATCTCGGCAACCTCTACACCATCTCCGAGATCCCCGGCGCGGATCAGATCGTGCCGCAGTTCAATCAGATCCTCGCGCAGGTCGCCGGCGCGTTCCAAGTCCCGGTCGCGGACGTATACGGCGAGTTCTACGGCCGCGGCGGGCTGCTGCTCATCGAGCGCCACGGCGCGGGGCAATACGAGGTGCATCCGACGAACGCCGGCTACCGCGCCATGGCCAAGGCCTTCGAGGCCGTCATTCCGTAATCCAGACCACCGCAGCAAGGAGCGCGTCATGCATGGAAAGCTTCGTCTGATCTTTACCGGTGTTTTCTTGTCCCTCGCCTCTGCCGCCTGGGCCGCGGACACCACCACCCTCACCTGGCACGGCCACGCGGCGTTTGAGATCGTGACACCGAACGGCAAGGTGCTGCTGATCGATCCGTGGCTCAAGAACCCGGTGAATCCAAACGCCAAGGACGGCAAGGACCCGATTGGGGCGATCGCGAAACTCGATTACATCCTGATCACCCACGGCCACTTCGACCACGTCGCCGACGCCGCGGAGCTTGCGAAAAAGACCAAGGCGAAGCTCGTTACTAATTTCGAGCTGGGAACCAACATGGCGAAGCTGCTGGGCTTTCCGAAAGAGCAGATGGGCTTCGATACGCTGTTCAACATCGGCGGCGAGATCGCGATCGCGGATGGCGAGGTCATGGTTGCGATGGTCCCGGCGGTGCATTCGAGCGGCCTCAACAACCCGTTCGCGGGCGAAAAAGACCCGGACATCGCCTACGGCGGCAATCCCGCGGGCTTCGTGCTTCGAATCCGGAACGGCCCGACCCTCTACCACAGCGGCGATACCGCCTTCTACCAGGACATGGCGCTCATCGGCGAGCACTATGCGCCGGACGTGGCGCTCATCAACATCGGCGGTCACTTCGGCATGGAGCCGCCGATGGCGGCGCGCGCCGCGAAGACCGTGCGCGCCCGGCTCGCCATCCCGCAGCACTACGGCACCTTCCCGGTGCTGACGCAGGACACGAAGGCTTTTACGGCGGCGCTTGAAAAGCTGGGTGTGCCCTATCGCATCATGCAGCCCGGCTCGACGCTGACATTCAAGGGACGAAAACTGGCTGGGAATTAAGGCGTGAGGGGTCAGGGGTCAGGGGTAAGTCGTGAGTCTGGAGTTCCTCGCCCCTCGTCCCTCGTCCCTCGCCCCTCGTATCTCTTCCCTTACTCCTCACGCTGTTCAAGCCTTTTCCAAACACACCGCCCGCCGCTTTTCTTGTCGATCTCCTCGATCCAGGCCTGGTGCGCGGCAAGCTCCTCGTCCGTGGCCCGCAGCACCGCAAGTCGCGGGCGGTCGGGGTCGAGGCGGCGGATCTCCGGCTGCGCCGAAACCGTATGCGACGGACTGCGCACGTCCTCGAACAGCGCCGTCTGGCCGCCGGTCATCGCACGATAGACATCCGCCAGAATCTCGGCGTCGAGCAGCGCCCCGTGCAGCGTGCGCTGACTGTTGTCGACGCTGTAGCGCTTGCAGAGCGAATCGAGGTCGTTCTTCTGCCCCGGATGCAGGCTGCGCGCGAGCTTCAGCGTGTCGACGACGGCGCAGAAATCCTCGATCTTAAGCGCCGCGGCGCCGTTCGCGGCCGCCATGCGCGCAAGCTCGTGATTGAGGAACCCCACGTCGAACGGGGCGTTATGGATAATCAGCTCCGCACCTTTGACAAACTCCAAAAGATCCTTCGCGATGTCCGCGAACCGGGGCTTGTCCTTGAGGATCTCATTCGTGATCCCGTGCACCTCGATCGCCCCGGCGTCGATCGCGCGCTCGGGGTTGATGTACTCGTGATAGTTGTTGCCGCTCGGCCGGCGGTTCACCAGCTCCACGCAACCGATCTCGATGATGCGGTGACCCTCGGAGGGTTCGAGGCCGGTGGTTTCGGTGTCGAGGATGATCTGGCGCATTGGTTACCTGGCGCTCATGTTACAAGAATGAGTTAGACGTTTCGCTCGGTTCAGCTCAGAAAAACAGTTAACCGCAGATGAACGCAGATAAACGCGGATATTCAATGCGCCGCCTGTATTCGCTAGCCCACCGAAAGGGTGAATGGCTTCGGTGCATGGCATGATTCATTTGCGTTCATCTGCGGTTAAACGCCGTTTTTAGGTTCAATTAAGGCGCTGACCAAACCGATCAAACCGCGGTAACCAGTTACCTTGAATGTCAGCGGAAACTAGAATTCGCTCAGCACGGCCGATCAGCAGATGGCGTGGCACCAGGCCGAAATAGCGGGAATCGGCGCTGTTATCCCGATTATCGCCAAGCATCAAAAAATGGTCGGCGGGAACAACGAGCGGGCCGAAGTTATCCCTCGTCGTAAAGCCAGGCATCCACTGGATTCGGTGTTGTTCCCGATCCGTTCGCTCGCTCACGCGAAACGCATTTATCTTGGCGCCGTTCCCGAGCGGTTCCTGTACGGTATCCTGAGGAATGTATTGGGCCTGCTGCCCATTAATGATAACCAGTTTGTTCCGCATCTCCACCGTATCTCCGGGAAGAGCGACAATTCTTTTGATGAGTCGCGTGCCGTTACTTGGCGAGGAAAATGTAACGATGTCGCCCCGTCCGGGCTCACCGACACGCGCGACGATCAAATCGGATAAAGGAATTTTCAAATCGAAAGCGAGGCGGTTGACGAAAACTACGTCGCCTTCAAGCAGGTTCGGACGCATCGAACCAGAGGGGATTGGATTCCAATCTGCAACGGAAGTCCGAAATAGACCAAAAAACAGCACGAACGCTATAAGCCCACGATTGCGACAAATCCAGTTTTTCATGGTCATGTTTTCCTTTCTATATATGGCGCGCGAATATCAGCGAAATCTGCGATCCGATCCGACCGCGGGACCCTCGCTCAAGCGAGCAGCGCCGCCGCGCGCCCCAGCACCTCACGCACGATGCGCTCGGAGACCCGGCCCTTCCTGACCGCCTTCCGCGCGCGCCAGCCCATGCTGCGCACCTGATCGGCGAGCGCCGCGCCGGCGACATCCGAGCCGCCCAGGACCGGCACCACCGGTCTATTTGCGAAGAGCCTCAAGAAATTCGCCCGCGCTAACCCCGGCTTGTTTGAGCACTCCACCGAGCGTGCCAACTTTAATTTCGCGATGGTTCGGAACAACGCAGCCCATCGAACCACGCCGTAAAATGATATGGCTACCTCGCTGACGAAGAACAACGAAGCCGATACGTTCGAGGGCACGGACTGTCTCTACGCCGGAGACACGCGGTAGTCTAGGCATGCGCCGCTACATCGAAGGTAGTAACTAAAGGTTGCCCGGAAGTGGTGATTGGGAATTCCTCCAGATAAAGCTCGGTGGCTTCGCGCAGATTCGCCAAGGCTTCCTCGACGGATTCGCCCTGTGTGGTTGTTCCCGTCTCGGGATTCAGTGCAGTAAACCCGCCTTCCGGCGCTGGAATAAGAACCGCTGTAAGAATCATTGGAGTGCCTCCATTTAGATCAAAAGAATTATCCCTCTTCGAGCTGAAAAAACCTAACGACAGGTTCAGCCGACCGCAAAAAGTAAAAACATGGTTCCAAAATGCGCGCCGCTTTTGCCTACCACTGGAAAGCGCCTCCAACTCCTCTTGGCTATAAAGGGGACGCTGCTATAAAGGGGACGCTACCCTTATTCATCGTCCTT
>MFSU01000067.1 GCA_001785115.1 Candidatus Muproteobacteria bacterium RBG_16_65_34 | reverse complement strand
TCTGTCCTTAGTACGAGAGGACCGGGATGGACGAACCTCTGGTGTTCCGGTTGTCATGCCAATGGCATTGCCGGGTAGCCAAGTTCGGACGGGATAACCGCTGAAAGCATCTAAGCGGGAAACCCACCTCAAGATGAGATCTCCCGGGAGCTAGACTCCCCTGAAGGGCCGTGGTAGACCACCACGTTGATAGGCTCCATGTGTAAGCGCCGTAAGGCGTTGAGCTAAGGAGTACTAATTGCCCGTGCGGCTTGACCATATAACACCCAAGACGTTGTAAGCTGGCAGCGGTACGCTGCTGTCAGCCTTCGGCCCAAAGCCGAAGCGGGTGTGTGGTCTGCGCCAAAGCAACAACCCGCGTCTTTACTTTTACTGATTTTCCGAATCGTTTGAGTTGTTGGCTGACAGCGGACTGCTGGAGGCTGACGTCTCAACAAAAGGCTTGCCTGGCGGCCATAGCGAGCGGGAACCACCCGATCCCATCCCGAACTCGGAAGTGAAAACGCTCAGCGCCGATGATAGTATGGGGTTTCCCCATGCGAAAGTAGGACACTGCCAGGCTTTTATTCCAAACACCGCCAGCGTGAGCTGGCGGTGTTTTCATTTGGTGCGCCCGGCAGGGCTACGTCTCGGGAGCGATCCGGAACAGCGGAGCGCAGCGACGGCCCCGAAGGGGCGAGCATCGGCGAGGACACGAGTAAAGCAGGACCCTGCCAGGCTTTTTGTTCCAAACCCGACGGCTTTGCCGTCGGGTTTGTTATTCTGTATGCCCGTTTGGGTATGGCCGTCGCCGCAGCGCTTCCGTCCGCTGCGCGGCCCTCGCCGGGACGCGCGCAGTGCATCTCGTCGCCCGGATTATCCCGCTTGGCGGCCTTCCTTGAGTTGGCGGAAAATTCGGCTAGGGTTATACATATGGCTTGGCCACGGATTTTCTGGCCGAGTCGCTGTCAAACCCCAGTGGCAATAATGGGAGGACGGGTCCGAATGAACCACGGCACCCCTGAGCGCAAGCGCCTCAGGCTTCTGAGTTATAACATCCAGGCGGGGATCGCCAGCAGCAAGTTCCGGCACTACTTCACGCACAGCTGGAAGCATCTGCTGCCGCACCCGGAGCGTCTCGACAACCTGGACCGGATGTCCGGCATCCTCGGAGACTTCGACATCGTCGGGTTGCAAGAGGCGGATGGCGGGAGCCGGCGATCAAGCTTCATCAACCTCACCGAATACCTCGCGCTCCAGGCGAGTTTCCCCCATTGGTACGACCAGACCAATCGCACCCTGGGCAGCTTCGCCCGCCACAGCCTGGGGCTCCTGAGCCGCGTGCGCCCGAGCGTCGTCCGGGAAATCAAGCTGCCCGGCGCCATCCCCGGACGCGGTGCCCTCATGGCGCGCTTCGGGCATGGGGACAACGCCCTGATGCTCGCGATCGCGCATCTGGCGCTGGGGCGACGTTCAAGGCTGCGCCAGCTCGGCCATCTCGCCGAGCTTGTGAGCGATTACCGCCACGTCATCCTGATGGGCGATTTCAACTGCGGCACCCAGTGTCTGGAGATGAACTGGTTCCTCGACCGCGCCCGGCTGCGCGAGCCGGTGCACGGGCTGCACACCTTCCCGAGCTGGCGCCCGCAGCGCAGTCTCGACCACATACTGGTTTCACCCACGCTCGAAGTAGCGCGCGTACACGTCGTAAACCACGCCGTCTCCGATCATTTGCCGATCGCGATGGAGGTGCTGCTCCCGAGCGAAATCGATATGCCGCGGGAACAGCCGAGCGCTTCCGATGTGTTGCCGCTCGCGGCCGGCGCCGGGTTTTAGCGAGTTGTCGGCGCAGGCTCAATTCAATTCCAAGGGGCGCTGCGCGACACGGTCGTAAATCAGCCGGCCCGATTCGGTGCGCGTGTGTGGGTTGAGCACGTGGTCCCGCATCTCGCCCGGTGCGATCAAATGCAGCACGCGAATCCCCCGCAGTGTCAGATAATCCGCGATCAGTGAGCGGTGGCAGTTCTCCGGAAGTTTCTCGGCGCACATTATGGCGGTGCGCGACCTCATGGCAAGGTTGATGATCTGGGAGATGCCGCGTGCGAAGGCCGCGGTTTCCATGTGGTCGGCAAAGCCGCGGAAGCCGTCCGAGTCGAGCGCGATGTGCGGGGAGTCGGGGCGCGGTTGGCGCAATCCTCCGAGTTGCCGTCCGGCCCAGTGGTAAATTATCCGGTTCGACCCCAGCGCCTGCCGCAGGGTATCGGACGCGAACTGCGGGTGGCGGCTCGAGGCGGGATGGCGCGCACGTCCACGAGTGTAGCGAGATCCGCCGACTGGAGCAGTGCGATCAGCGCTTCATCTGTGCGGTTGCTGTGGCCGACGGTATACAGCGCGACAGATTGCATGCGGGTGGGCGGTGTCTTTGAGTGGCCCGGATCCTTTGTCGGTATACTACGCGCCGGTACCGCTTCCCGTAAGCCCATCGCCCACGCATGATCGGACTATTGCAGCGCGTCAGCCAGGCCTCGGTTACCGTTGAAGACAAAACGGTGGGTGCCATTGGGCGCGGTTTATTGGCGCTTGTCGGCGTTGAGCGCGATGACAATGAGGCGCAGGCCAACCGGTTGCTCGAGCGGCTGCTCGGCTATCGCATCTTCCCGGATGTGGAAGGCAAAATGAACCTGAGCGTGCAGGACATCGGCGGCGGGCTGCTGCTGGTGCCGCAGTTCACGCTTGCGGCCGACACCCAGAAGGGCATGCGCGCGAGCTTCACTCCCGCCGCGACGCCCGCGGAGGGCAGACGGCTTTTCGATTACTTGCTCGCGCAGGCGCGCCGGCAGCATCCCCAGGTGGAAGCCGGCATCTTCGGCGCCGACATGCAGGTTGCGCTCACCAACGATGGCCCGGTAACGTTTTGGTTGAAGTCTTGAGGTGGGAGCAAGGTGACGGCGGCGCCCCCGTGCGCCCGCCGCAAGTAGCGCCAATCAATTGAATCCCACGCCGCCGCGGCGCTTAAGTAACTGTTAAGAAACCCCGCCTATCCTTACCCTCGTTGCTACTCGAAACGGGGGTCGTTATGCGTAAGGTTGGAATAGGGCAGGCGCTGCTCGCGGCGCTCTGGATGGCCGCGGCGTCGGCCGCGTCGCCGACCGAGGTGCAGCGTTCTCTCGAACAAACGGCGCGCGCGACAACGCCGGGTTTCGCGGGATTCTCCGCGCACCGCGGCGAGAAGTTCTTCAAGTCCACCCACGGCGGCGAATGGAGCTGCGCCTCCTGCCACACGCAGGATCCGCGCGCGTCCGGCAGGCACGCCAAGACCGAGAAGGAAATTCGTCCGCTTTCGCCCGTGGCCGACCCGCGGCGCTTTACCGATCCCGCCAAGGTCGAGAAGTGGTTCAGGCGCAACTGCAACGACGTCGTGGGCCGTGCCTGCACGCCGCTCGAGAAGGGCGACGTGTTGGCGTATGTGATGTCGGTGAGAAAATAGGAAAACATTATTATGAAGCGTACTGCAAATCAGTGGATCCATGGCGGCCCGATCGCGACGGCGTTGTTGCTATTGGTGCTCGCCGGGCATGTCCGGGTAGCCGGCGCCGATGACGACCGGTTCACGGCCTCGAATGAAAAGTGGCGGGCCGAATGCGGCAGTTGCCATGTCGCCTACCCGCCGCAACTGCTGGCGGAGGAGTCCTGGCAGAAACTCATGAGCGGCCTCGACAAGCATTTCGGCACCGATGCCAGCCTGGATGCGGTCGCCGCCGTGGAGATCGGCGCGTTCCTGACCGAGAACGCGGCACGGGGCAAGCGCGCCTGGCGCGCGGGATCGGCGCTGCGGATCACCGAGACCGCCTGGTTCCGCAAGGAGCATCGGAAGGTCTCGGCCGCCACGTGGAAGAATTCGAAGGTCAAGAGCCCCGCGAACTGCTCCGCCTGCCACACGGGCGCGGAGCGCGGTGACTACAGCGAGCACAGCGTCAGCGTGCCGCGCTGAGGAGGGAAACCATGTCGCACAGCAAGATTCTCGTCTGGGACCTGCCGACGCGGGTGTTTCATTGGGCGCTCGCGGCGTCGTTCGTCGGCGCGTTTGTCACGGCGGACTCCGAGCGGTTTCGCGATGTCCATGTGATGCTCGGGTACACCATGGTCGGGCTGATCGCCTTTCGGCTGCTTTGGGGATTCATCGGCACGCGTTACGCGCGCTTCGAGTCGTTTGCCTTCGGGCCGCGCGCCGTGCTCGCCTACCTGGGGTCACTGGTCGGGCGCGCGCCGCAGCACTATATCGGCCACAACCCCGCGGGCAGCTGGGCGATCTATTTATTGCTGGCGCTTGGGTTGCTCTCCGGGTTGAGCGGCTATGTCCTGTACGCTGAGCTTACCGGCGAGTGGGCGGAAGAAGCGCACGAGACCGTCGCCAACGCCATGCTGGCCGTGGTCGTCGTGCACGTCCTGGGTGTGGTCGCGAGCAGCGCGCTGCACCGCGAAAACCTGATCGGCGCCATGATCACCGGCTGGAAATACGGCGACCCGGATGCGGACGTCCGGCGGGCGCACTGGGTGGTGGGGACGGTGTTGCTGTCCACGGTCGCGGCCTATTGGGCGGGGGCGTTCTAGCCGGCCAGTCCGCAGGGTATCATCCGCACAGCACGCCCGCGCCGTGGGGTCGGCGCGCGGCGAACCCGGGACACACAGGACCTATTCCTATGCGCATCCTTGTCGTCGAAGACGACCCGTTGCTCGGCGACGCCCTGCGCGTCGGGCTCCGACAGACGGGTTTCCAGACCGACTGGGTCAAGGACGGCGTGGCCGCGGAGCTGGCGCTGAAAACCGAGCCTTATGCCGCGGTTGTGCTCGACCTCGGCCTGCCCCGGCTCGAGGGGCTGGAACTGCTGCGCCGGGCGCGCGCCGCGGGCAACAAGGTTCCGGTCGTGGTCGTGACCGCGCGCGACGCCGTCGAGGATCGCGTCCAGGGACTCGACAGCGGCGCGGACGACTATGTCGTGAAGCCCGTGGACCTGCAGGAGCTCGCGGCGCGGCTGCGCGCGCTGGTGCGGCGTTCCCGGGGCGAGGCGACGCCGCGGCTGCGCGTGGGTCCGCTCGAGCTCGACCCGGCCGCGCACCGCGTGAGCTTCCGCGGACAGGAGATCGAAATCCCGCCGCGCGAATTCGCGCTGCTGCACGAGCTGATGCGCAACGCCGGCCGCGTGCTGTCGCGCGAGCAGCTCGTGCAGCGGTTGTATGCCTGGGGCGAGGAGGTCGAGAGCAATGCCATCGAGGTTCACATTCACCACCTGCGCCGCCGGCTCGCGCCGGAGCTCATCCGCACGGTGCGCGGCGTCGGTTATCTGATGCCGCGCGCGCAACATGACTGAGGCCGTGCCACGCACGTCCATCCGCCGCCGGCTGCTGGTGCCGCTGCTCGCGACCGTGGCCGGCACGTGGCTCGCCGCCGCCGCGGTGAGTTACCTGGATGCGCGTCACCGCGTCAACGAACTGCTCGACGCCCACCTCGCGCAATCGGCGGCGCTGCTCGTGGCCGAGGCGAGCCATGAACTCGAAGAAATCAACACCGAGGATATGCCGCAGCTTCACCGGTACGCCCAGCGGGTCGCGTTCCAGATCTGGGAGCGCGGCCGATCGCTGCGGCTGCACTCGGCGAACGCACCGCAAGAACGACTGTCTCGCGAGGAGAATGGTTTCAGCGATACCGTCGTGGACGGGAAGCGTTGGCGCGTCTTCAGCAGCTGGGATCCACGCCACGAATTTCTCATCCAGGTCGCTGAACGGAGCGAGACGCGCGACCGTATTGCCAAAAGCGTCGGCATAAACCTGCTGCTGCCGCTGCTCGTCGCGGTGCCGGTGCTCGGGCTGCTCATCTGGTTCAGCGTGGCGCGCGGCACGCGCCCGCTCGTGACGCTCGGCAACGAGGTCGCGCGGCGCGACCCGCAGAATCTCGCGCCGCTCGATGCCGCCGGGCTCCCGGCCGAGGTGGCGCCGCTGGTGGCGAGCCTCAACCGCCTGTTCGAACGAGTCCGGCGTTCGATCGAGCATGAACGGCGCTTCACCTCGGACGCGGCGCACGAGTTGCGGACGCCGATCGCCGCAGTGAAGGCGCAGGCGCAGGTGGCGCGCGCCGCGACCAGCGCCACCGAGCGCCGGCGCGCGCTCGACATGGCGATCCTCGGTTGCGACCACGCGGCCCACCTCGTGGAGCAGCTCCTGACGCTCGCCCGGCTCGAGCCCGCGCAGGCGCTGGCGCGGAACGAAGTCTGCGATTTGCGGGCCATGGCCCGGGGCGTGGCGGCGGACATCGCGCCCGGGGCGCTGTCGCGGCACGTGGAGCTCGAGCTCGCGGAAGGGCCGCCGGCGCCGGTCGCCGGGGATGCGGCGCTGCTCGCCGTGCTCGTGCGCAATCTGGTGGACAACGCCGTGCGCTACAGCCCGGCGGGAACGCTCGTGCGCGTGGGCGTGGAGGCGGAAGGCGCCACCGTGCGCCTCACGGTCACCGATCAGGGTCCGGGTGTATCGGCCGAGGACCTGGCGCGCCTCGGGCAGCGCTTTTTCCGGGTCACCGGGACGGACGAATCGGGCAGCGGCCTGGGGCTCTCGATCGTGCAGCGCATCGCCGAGCTTCACGGCGCCCGCGTGCATTTCGAGCCCGGGCCGCAGGCGAAAGGCCTGTGTGTGAGCGTCGTATTTTCCGGTTCGCGAAGCGGCTAGAAGCTATCTCAAAAACACCTGAAACGCAGATGAACGCGGATAACAAAAGGGATAGACGCGGATTCATCACATGAATTCTCCGGATGTCTGCGTTCATCCAAAAAACTAAATCTGCGTTAATCCGCGTTTAAAGTATTTTGAGATAGGTTCTAGACATCACCCCCACATCGTCGCTTCAGAACGTCTTCAGGCGCGCTCGATCGGGAATGCGATCACATCCTGGACAGATGTTACGCCGGCCGCCAGCATCGCCAGCCGGTCGACGCCGAGTGCCACGCCGCTGCATTCAGGCAGTCCATGGGTCAGCGCGGCGAGCAGCCGTTCATCCATCGGCATCGCCGGTAACCCCGGTATCGAGCGCCGCGCGAGGTCGCGCAGGAAGCGCGCCCGCTGTTCGGTCGCATCATTGAGCTCGTGAAAGCCGTTGGCGAGCTCGATACCTTCGAGATAGATCTCGAAGCGCTCGGCCACCGGCGGATCGCACGGGCGGATTCGGGCCAGCGCCGCCTGCGAGGCGGGGTAGTCGTAGAGTAACGTCACGCGCCCGCGTCCGAGCTGCGGCTCGATCGTGTGCGTCAACAGCAGATCGCGCAGCGTGTCGGCCTCTTCGCGCAGGGGGTCTGCGCTCAGGGGAATGGCTTTCGCCCTCACCACCGCGGCCAGTGCGGCGCTGTCCGCGGTGTGCGGGTCGAGCCCGCAATGGCGCTCGAAGGCCTCCCGGTAGCTCAGCTTCTCCGGCGTGCCGAGCGCGCGGCTTCCCGCGAGCGTATCGGCGATGAGGGCCGCCGCCTCTTCCATGAGTGCGTGGTGATCGAAGCCAATGCGGTACCACTCGAGCAGGGTGAACTCCGGGTTGTGCAGCCTGCCCGCCTCGCGGTCGCGGAAGACCTTGCATATCTGATAAATCGAACCGGCGCCCGCGGCGATCAACCGCTTCATGGGGAATTCGGGCGAGGTATGCAGGTAGAGCGCGCCGTCACCGGGGCCGGTATAGCGGCAGGCGAAGCTGTGTAGGTGGACGTCGGTGCTCGCGGCGGCCGAAAGCGCCGGCGTTTCGACCTCGAGCACACCGCGCTCGGCGAAAAACGCCCGGATGCGCGCGATCATCCGGGCGCGCAGTTTGAGGACTTCCAGGGAGGCGGCCGGACGCCATACTGTGTTGGGTTCAGGCATCAGACTTGGGGTTCAAGGTGGTCGGAGTGGGATGCGAGGCCCGTATCGTAGAAACGCAATCTCACATGCCACCCAGAATTTTATTTCGACGCGGGGACGCGCGGGCGCGCGGCCGGTTTCACCACCCGTTTCCCCCTATAGTGGAACGAATCGATTATGACCCCGGACGGGTCAGCAAGGTAAGCGGTGTCTTCCCATTTGTCCCATGTCATGCCAGGCCAGTGGACGATCCCCTGTCTATTACCCTCTTTGCCATTCGCTCCCGCTGCGCCGGAAACAATGAGCGTGTAACCTGGGTCTATGGCGATGCCGGAAAAGAGATATCTGTGTCCGCTCTCGTTCGACAGCACATAACCGGCCAAGCCGGCCTCTTTGTTGCCGAGATTCACGATGCGCACGTAGGGCGCGTGCGCATCGGGGTTTTCCGGATCAGCGGGGTGCACGCTGGTGATTTTGATATTTTTCTTGTCGCCCCAGCTTGACCATATACCGGCCCTGCGTTGCCTGGCCTTTTCCTGGGCCTCCAGGAGCAGGGCATTGTGTCTGCGACTTGGTCCGATAAAGAAGGCATGGGCCAGGCCCTCTTGCACGAGTCGGGCGTTGACCATCTGGTTTCCGACATAGACATAGGCCAACAGGCGCCCGTAGGAATCAGACTTTTCCTGGTCGAATTCGAGGCGGATTTCCCGGCCCAGGACGAGCGACTCGTTGAGTCGCTTGGCCTTCAAATAAAATGGTTCTTGATATTCGGGCGTGTTGATTCCGAGATAGCGGACGCGCCGGCCGTCCTCCAAGAGCACGGTATCGCCATCGTATACGCGCTTGACGCGCGCAAGCTCTTCCGTGGTCGCCAGAGCACCCACAGTCGGCGTGCTTGTGGCGGCCAGTATTAGTAGCCAGATCGCGCGGGAAACGGCGGCTTTCACATATGCCCCTGGGCTGATATAGCTGTCAACAGCCCGCTGCATGCCCGATTGCGCTGGGGGGTGCCCGCGGGCATCCCGGGCCGGCGTGCTTATTCCTTGGCGCGCGCCAGGTATTCGCCGGTACGTGTATTGACCTTGACGAGTTCGCCGGTCTGCACGAACAGCGGCACGCGCACCACAGCGCCGGTCTCAAGCGTCGCGGGTTTCCCGCCGCCGCCGCTCGTGTCGCCCTTGAGGCCTGGGTCGGTCTCGACGACTTTGAGCGTCACGGTGTTCGGCGGCTCGACGGTCAACGGCACGCCGTTCCACAGCGTGATAATGCACACGCCCTGTTCCTTGAGCCATTTGGCGTTGTCGCCCACGGCGTTCTTGTCGGCGGCCAGTTGCTCGTAGCTCTCCGGGTTCATGAAGTGCCAGAACTGGTCATCGCTGTAGAGAAACTGCATCTCGACATCCACCACGTCGGCGGCCTCGATGGTGTCGCCCGACTTGAAGGTGCGCTCGATGACGCGCCCGTTCTTCAAGTTGCGGATTTTCACGCGGCTGAAGGCCTGACCCTTGCCCGGCTTCACGAACTCGTTTTCCACGATTGCAGCCGGGTCGCCGTCGAGCATCACCTTGAGGCCGGCCTTGAATTCGTTAGTACTGTACGTTGCCATGATGCACCTTGCCTGATCTCTTTTAAACTTTTAGTTAAAACCACCCGCACATCGAGTGAACGAATCGCGCGCAGCGCGCTCGGCTCGCCTCCCTCTCCCCTCGTGGGAGAGGGAATGAGGGAGAGGGGGTAAGCGCATTTACCCCTCACCCCTTGCCCTCTCCCGCAAGGGGAGAGGGGGGAGTAAGTGAGAATCTTTATTTCGATCTGGTAAAATCGAACGCGCTATGATACCCGGAAGTCCCGCATTGCGGCAGATGCCCCTCTGGCAGACGGAGCTTGCCCGCGCCATCACCGACCCGGCCGAACTCCTGGCGGTCCTGAATCTGGGACCCGATTGGCTCCCGGCGGCGCGCACCGCGGCGCGGGCGTTCCCGCTGCGGGTCCCGCGCGGGTACGTGGCGCGCATGCGGCCCCGCGACCCGGGCGATCCTCTGCTGCGGCAGGTGCTGCCGCTCGCCGAGGAGTGTTTGCCGGCGGAGGGTTTCGGGCCGGATCCGGTCGGCGACCTGGCCGCCATGGCTGCTCCCGGCGTGCTGCACAAGTACCGCGGGCGGGTGCTCCTCACCGCCACCGGGGCCTGCGCCGTGCACTGCCGCTTCTGCTTTCGCCGTCACTTTCCCTACGACCAGGCCGTCGCCTCCGCGAACCGCTGGCGCGGGGCGCTCGAGCACATCGCCGCGGACGACACGATTACCGAAGTGGTTCTGAGCGGTGGCGACCCTTTAACCCTTTCGGATCGGCGGCTCTGCGAGCTGGCGCACGTCCTGCAGGCGATCCCCCATGTCCGGCGTTTGCGAGTGCATACGCGGCTGCCGATCGTGCTGCCCGAGCGGGTGGATGCGGAACTGCTGGAATGGCTCGGCGGCACGCGCCTGCAATCGGTAGTCGTGGTGCACGCGAACCACGCGAACGAGGTCGATGCCGGGGTGCGCGCGGCGCTCGCGCGGCTCAAGGGAGTCGGGGTGGTGCTGCTCAATCAATCCGTGCTGCTGCGCGGCGTGAACGATCGTGTGGAGACGCTGGCGGATTTGAGCGAGGCGCTGTTCGCCGCCGGGGTGGTTCCGTATTACCTGCACATGCTGGACCGCGTGGCGGGGGCGGCGCACTTCGAGGTCGCGGAATCGAGGGCGCGCGCCTTGATGTCGGAGCTCAGCGCGCGCCTGCCGGGTTACCTGGTGCCACGGCTCGTGCGCGAGGTTCCCGGCGCGCCGGCAAAGGTCCCGGTGCCCTGACGCCGCGGTTCAGAAGCGGCGCTGAAGCCCGAGCGAGACGCTGCTCGAGGTCCATGTCACGTCGTTCAGGCGGGTGTCGGCGGTCGTGCCGTCCGAGAAAAACGTCCGATCCAACCCCGGGTCGGTGGTCCATCTTTGATATTCCCAGGTGAATGTCATCACCCAGCGCTCGGGTTTGTCGTCCCGCCGGCCGGCGATGAAGCCGATGGCGACGCCATCGCCCGCGCCGTCGGCGCTATGGGTGTAGCTTACGGGATGCTGAAAATCCGTGCGCAGGTTCCAGTCCGCTTCCGCGGAGTAATCCGCCTTGTGGTGCTCGAGGTTCAGGAAGCTCGCGAAGCCGTTGCGCTCCTCCGAGAGCAAGTGCAATCCCACCCAGGGTCCCTTCCACCGTGTTTCATAAGTGCTGTCGAGTCCCGCGAACGGGCCGGTGGCGGGGATGGTCTGGTTGCCGCCCGTGATGCGCAGGCGCTGCTCGTGCCGCGAGTACCCGAGCAGCAGCGTGGTGTAGGTGTTGCTGCGGCGATTGTCCTCGAACGCCGCGATGCGGTAGCCCACGGCCACGGAGGCATCCCGGACATTATCGCCGTCAGTTTTATTGTTGGAACGGGAAAACTCCAAGGTGCGGTTGTCGCCGAAGTAATCGGAGTCCTGGTTGTCCCCCTTGTCGATCTGGCCGTAGTCCGCCGACCCCTGCAGGTGTATGCCGGAGCGGTGTGTATAGTCCGCGCCGAGCTTGAGTTGGGCGATCCTAAGACTCGTCCAGGTCAGTTCGGAGAGGATGTTGGGCGTGGTCGTGCCCGAGAGGTCGTTGGCGATGTTCCAGGAAAGGCGGTCTTCGCGGTACCCCAGGCTGACGTCGAAATTCGCCCGGTTCTCCAGGGCCTGCGCGGGCCAGGAGAGCCACAGGCCGCAGGAAAAAATCCATGCCGAAAGGTGCTTCATCTGGTGGTCTCTCCCAAAATCGGGTTGTTCTTGTGTGCCGTGCCGGGGGCCGGGGAGCCGTGTCGGCCCCGACCTCCCGTAATTGTAGCGGAGCCGTTCAGCTCCGGCGCGGCTACGATCGCGCGGTTCAACCGGCAAGAAAAGCCGTCTCGGCGCCGGGTCGTCGGCGCCGCCCCCTGCGCGGGTACCGGCTAGGCAAGACCGCCGTTCCGGGAGTAGAATCATGTTTCATGATGTAAGATGTATTTTCATTGTGTGAAATATGCATCGGCAACGCGGTTGGGCTTAAGGAAACGGTAAAGAGGCTGCTATGATTTTCGCCGTGTCACCGTTACCGTTACTGTCACTCGGGTGAACCACTTCAGGAGGAGCGTCATGCGCAAAGCTAACAAGAGCAGCAAGGTCATGAAGTCGGTAACAACTGATAATACGAAAGGCACGGTGTCGCGTCGCCGCTTTCTGGCGGCCGGCGCCGCCACGGTCGGCGGCGCCGCGACGATCGGCTTCCCGGCGATCGTCAAGGCCCAGGTCACGTCGTTGCGGTTCCAGAGCACCTGGCCGACCAAGGACATCTTCCACGAGTACGCGCTCGACTTCGCCAAGAAGGTGAACG
>MFSU01000066.1 GCA_001785115.1 Candidatus Muproteobacteria bacterium RBG_16_65_34 | reverse complement strand
GGCATCGCGAGCATCAGCGCATCCGGGTCTTGTTGTTTCAGCGCAAGCGCAGCCAGCGTGAGCGCGGGCGCCGTGTTGCGCCCCGCGGGTTCGAGGATGATGTGGGAGGCGCTGCGGTTGAGCTGCCGGATCTGCTCCGCCACGAGAAACCGGTGCTCTTCGTTACAGACAAACAGCGGCGCGGCGATGTCTTCGAGACCCTCCAGCCGCGTCACGGTCTGCTGCAACAGCGTTTCGCTGCCAATGAGGCACAACAGCTGCTTCGGGTAATGCTCGCGCGACAGCGGCCAGAGCCGGGCGCCGGAGCCGCCGGAGAGGATGACGGGATGGATGGTCATTCGTGATCCGTGAACGGTGATCCGTGAGGCGCCGGGCACATCAGCGGACGCCGTAGTACGCCTTGTACCATTCCACAAACCGCGCCACGCCGACGTCCACCGGCGTTTGCGGCCGGAAGCCGACGTCGCGCTCGAGATCATTCGTGTCGGCGTAGGTAGCCCGTACGTCCCCGTCTTGCATGGGCAGCAGCTCCATCGTGGCCTTGCGCCCGAGGCAGTCCTCGAGCACGTGGATGTAGCGCATAAGCTCCACCGGCTGGTTGTTGCCGATATTATAGATGCGGTACGGGGCATGGCTTGTGGCGGAATCCGGGAAATCGTGATTCGTAAGTCGTGAACCGTGAACCGTAATCCGTGATCCGTGGGTCGTGAGCGATGCCTCATTCTCCCATGACGGGTTTGGCTTTGGCCGATTGTCGATGGTTCTGATGACCCCCTCGACGATGTCGTCGACGTAGGTGAAATCGCGGATCATCTTGCCTTCGTTGAACACCGGGATGGGCGTGCCCGCGAGTATCCCCTTGGTGAACTTGAAGAGCGCCATGTCCGGCCGGCCCCAGGGTCCGTAGACGGTAAAGAACCGCAGGCCGGTGCACGGAAGCCCGTACAGATGGGCGTAGCTGTGGGCCATGAGCTCGTTCGCCTTCTTGGTCGCGGCATAGAGCGACACGGGGTGGTCGACATTGTCGTGCTCGGAAAACGGCAGCTTCGTATTCGCCCCGTAGACCGAGCTCGATGAGGCGAACACCAGATGTCCGGCCTTCCCGCGGCGACTGCCTTCCAGGATGTTCCCGAATCCGACCAGGTTGGCGTCTATGTAGGCGTAGGGGTTCTCGATCGAGTAGCGTACGCCTGCCTGGGCCGCGAGATGCATGACGGCGTCGAAGGAGTTGTTCCGAAACAGATCCGCGATGCCCGCGCGGTCCACGATGTCGAGTTTCTGAAACGTGAACCGCGGGTGCCCGGTCAGCCGGGCAAGCCGCGCCTCCTTGAGCGAGACGTCATAGTAATCGTTGAGATTGTCGATGCCGTAAACGGTATCGCCGCGGTCGAGCAGCTTGTGCGCCAGGGTCGAGCCGATGAAGCCGGCGGCGCCGGTGATTAGAACCTTCATAATCGTGACTCGTTAGTCGTAATCAGTGAACGGTAAACGGTGATCGGTGAACCGTGAACGGGGAACAGACCAAATACCTCAGGCCCGAAGAGAACGGATTAGGCCATACACCAGTTTCTTGACTCTGGTCACGCGGTCCTGAACTCGTTGCAAATCGTCCTGACCATGAAGCTGGGTCCGCTTGGATATCTCAATCTGCGTATCGAGCTCGCTTGCAGAACCCATCGCGATATGCAGGAACTGTGCAAACTCTTTCTTTCCGTTTCTCGCCGCGCCTTCAGCGATATTGCTTGCAACCGACACTGCGGCGCGACGCATCTGCGATACCAACCCAAAAAGCTCCTCTTTCGGAAACCGCCGTGTGATCCCGTAAATGTCTTCGGCCAGCTCGATGGACGCCCGCCATGCCTCGAGATCCTTGTGCGTTCTCATATTCCATCCTCCCAGACCGCTCACGGTTCACGGTTCACGGATCACTGATCACCGTTCACCGCTTTCAACCACGCTACCGCCCTGCAGGGCACAAATGTGCTCCGCACAGCGTGTTGCCTTCCCGCGCGCCCGGTCAGTCCAGCCGCAGTATGTCCGGCACGAGAATCCGCTCCCGCGCCACGAGTCCCGTCAGATGCTCGTATGCCACGCGCGGCGCGTTGAGATCCGTCAGGATCCAGGCATCGTGATCTTCGACCTCGTCGAACTTGCGCCACACCGACTTATCGACGAAGCGCCGCCGCTCCGTATGCGGGTCGTAGATGCCCACGATCTCGATGCCCCGCTCCAGCGCGCGCAGCGATGCGATCTCCGCGAGGTCCGATACGCCGCAGAGCGCGATGCGCCGCCAGCCGCGCGCCTCGCAGGACTCGAAAACCTCGACGCAGGACTCACCCGCCTTGCGGTAAAACGCAAACGACGAGGCCAGGTACTTGGCCGTCAGGCGGCTTTTTTCGGTGAAACCTTTGGGGGTGAGGTAATAGAGATAGCGGTTGGCGGGCACTTCGGTGATCTTGATGAGGCCCTTGCGGACGCAGCGCTTGAGGTAAGAGTTGGCGAGCCCCAGGGCCACTCCCATGTGATGCGCCAGATGCCGCTGGCTGAGGTCGCTCCGTTTTCCGACCGCGTCCAGCAGCTCGAGCACCAGTTGTTCCTCCCGCTCGGGGGCTGTGTTCATGCTATGAACACTATACCGCCACAGGCCCCGGGGTCAAGCCGCCCGGCGGGAATTAACCCGCGGGTTCGAGGTAAGCCGCATCCACCACCGCGCGGCTGCGCCGGCCGAGGATATCGAGCAGGACGATCACGCGATCCTTGCTGGTTTTCGCGAGATAAATCCCCTCATACCCCATCATGGGACCGTCGGTCAGACGCACCTTGGCGCCGTGCCTGAACTCATCCACCGGCAACAGTTGCAGCCCCTGGGCATCCTCATGGCGGTGCAGCAGGGCGATGAGCTCATCCGGGACCCGTGCCGGGACCTGACCGAACCGCACGATCGACACCACGCCCAGCGTCGAACGGATCGGGCTCCAGTTGTCGGTCTCGCTGTCGAGGTGGATGAAGAGATAGCGCGGAAACATCGGCGCGATCACGGCTACACGCCGTCCCAGCCGCTTGCGCGGCTGACGGATCAGCGGCAGATAGATCTCATAGCCCTGGCGCGCCAAATTAGTCTGGGCCACGGACTCCTGGCGCGGCTTGGCGTAAACCAGGTACCAGTTCTTGCGGGCAGTATTTATCTCGGACATCGTCGCTCACCTCCCCCTTCCGTACACGCTACGCCGCCCGGCGACACCACGGCGGTACTACAATCTCCAGACCCGAACCCCCGCCGCACGCAGCGAAGCGGCGTCGAAGCGCGACTTGACGTCGATGAAACAACCGCCGTTTTTCAACAGCGCCGCATATTCCGCGATCGGGCGCTCGATAAAGTTTCTATGCGTCACCGCGGCGACGATCGCGTCCACCTTCGGCAAGGCTGGCCATTCGGCGAGCTCGATGCCGTATTCCCTGGCCGCCTCTTCTCTGTCGGCGACCGGATCGTGCACCAGGACCTCCGCGCCGTAGGAGCGCAGCTCGTTCACCACATCCACCACGCGGGTGTTGCGCACATCGGGGCAGTTTTCCTTGAAGGTGAGCCCGAGCACGAGCACCTTGCCGCCGTTCACCGAACGCCCGGCCTGGATCATCTGCTTGACCGTCTGCTCCGCGACGTACTTGCCCATGGCGTCGTTGATGCGCCGGCCGGCCAGGATCACCTGCGGAATATAGCCGACGCGCTCGGCCTTGTGCGTCAGGTAATACGGATCCACGCCGATGCAGTGCCCACCCACCAGGCCCGGGCGAAACCGCAGGAAGTTCCACTTCGTGCCCGCCGCCTCGAGCACCTCCGAGGTATCCAGCCCGAGCTTGTGGAATATGAGCGCGAGCTCGTTCATGAGCGCGATGTTGAGATCGCGCTGCGTATTCTCGATCACCTTGGCCGCCTCGGCGACCTTGATGCTCGACGCCCTATGCACTCCCGCCGTCACGACCGCCTCGTAAAGCTGCGCCACCGCATCCAGGGTATCGGCGTCGTCTCCCGCCACCACCTTGACGATCGTCTGGAGGGTATGCTCCTTGTCGCCCGGGTTGACGCGCTCGGGGGAATATCCCACGTGGAAATCCTGTTTCCAGCGCATCCCCGAGCCGGCCTCGAGCAGCGGCACGCAGACCTCCTCGGTCGCGCCCGGATAAACCGTCGACTCGAACACGACCGTCGCGCCGCGCTTCAGGTGCGGCGCGATCGCCTTGCACGCGGACACGAGCGGGCTGAAATCCGGTTGGTGCGCCTCGTCGATCGGGGTCGGCACGGCGACAATAATGAAGTCGGCCGGCGCCAGCGATTTTGGGTCGCTGCTGTACCTCAAATGTTCTGCCGCAAGCAGATCGCGCTCCTCGACCGAGCCCGTCGGATCCTTACCGTCACGGTAATTCGCGAGCTTGTGTTCGTCGAGATCGTAACCGACCGTGGGCAAGCGCTTGCCGAAAGCCACGGCGAGCGGCAACCCGACGTATCCCAGACCGACAACCGCGACAATCTTGTTTTGCATATTATTATTGAGACTCATCCGAAGCACCTACCGCGGCGCGGCCGCGTTGCGCAGCAGACTCTCGACATACCGCCCCACGCCCTGTTCGACAGTAAGGAATTCCTTCTTGTATCCCGCCTTGCGCAGTTGCGCGATGTCCGCCTGGGTGAAGCTCTGATACTTGCCCTTGAGCGCCTCGGGGAAGGGGATGTATTCGACGAGACCCTGATCCTGCATGTCCGCAAGCGCCAGCGCCGGTTTGCCTTCGGCCGTGCGCACGCTGTTGATGACCGCGCACGCGACGTCGTTGAACGGTTGCGCGCGGCCGGTGCCGACATTGAAGATGCCGCTCTTCTGCGGGCGATCGAGGAAAAACAGCGCCACCGCTACCGCGTCCTCGACCGACACGAAGTCGCGGCGCTGCTCGCCCGGCCCATAGCCGTCACAGCCCTCGAAGAGCTTGACCTTCCCGGACTCCCGGAGCTGATTGAAGTGATGAAACGCCACCGAGGCCATGCGGCCCTTGTGGCGCTCGCGGTCGCCGTAGACGTTGAAATAACGGAAGCCCACGATCTGGGCGGTTTTCTTCGGCAGCGCCCGGCGCACGTACTGGTCGAACAGGAACTTCGAGTAGCCGTAGACATTGAGCGGCGCCTCGTATTCGCGCGCCTCCTTGAACACCTTCCCCGCGCCGTAGGTCGCCGCGGACGAGGCGTAGAGATACGGGATCTTTTTCGCCTGGCAGTAGTGCAGCAGCGCCTTCGAGTATTCGTAGTTGTTGCTCATCATGTAGGCGCCGTTGTGCTCCATGGTGTCGGAGCATGCGCCTTCGTGAAAAACCGCCTTGAGCTTCTTGCCGAACTTCCCACGCTCGATGCGCGCGAGAAACTCGCGCTTGTCCAGGTAATCGGCGATCTCGCAATCTACGAGGTTGCCGAATTTGTCGGCGTGCTCGAGATTATCGACCACGAGAATATCGGTGACACCGCGCCCGTTCAGCCCCTTGACGATGTTCGAGCCGATGAATCCCGCTCCGCCGGTGACGACGTACATCAGACCCCCTCGGTAGCCGGTTCGTGCAGGATTTCTTCGGGTGTCGCCGTGGCCGCGCCGAGCTTGCCCACGACGATGCCGGCGGCGACGTTGGCGAGGTGCAGCGCGTCCTCGGTCGCCCCGCCCACGGCGTAGGCGCAACCGATGGCGGCGATCACGGTGTCGCCCGCGCCGGTCACATCGTAGACCTCGCGCGCGCGCGCCGGCATGTGCAGCGCGCGCCCCGAGCGCTCGATCAGGCTCATGCCCTCCTCGCTGCGCGTCACCAGCACGCCGTCGAGCTCGAGCTCCTGCGCCATGGCCGCGGCCTTGCGCTCGAGCTCGGCGTTGTCGCGAAACGCCCCGGCCACCAGCTCGAACTCCTTGCGGTTGGGCGTAATCAGGGTCGCGCCGCGGTAGCCGCTGTAGTCGCGCCCTTTCGGGTCCACCACCGCGGGCTTGCCCGCGCGGCGGGCGGCGTGGATTATCTCCTGCACGTAACCCAGCCCGCCCTTGCCATAGTCCGAGACGATCACGACGTCGTACCCCGACAGGCGTTTCAAATAATCATCGAGCAGCCGCACACGCGCGTCCTTGGAGACGGGCGACTCGAAATCGATGCGCAGCAACTGCTGGTGTCGAGAAATGACGCGCAGCTTGACCGTGGTGTTGAGGAGTTTGTCCCGGTAGAGACCGCTCTCGATACCCTCCTCGCTCAGCAGCCGTTGCAGGATGTCCGCGTCGCGGTCGTCGCCGGTGATGGAGAGCAGCGCGCAGCGCGCGCCCAGGGCGCGCACGTTACGCGCCACGTTGGCCGCGCCGCCGGGGCGCTCGTCGGAGCGGTTTACCGCCACCACCGGCACCGGCGCCTCGGGGGAGATGCGCTCGACCTCGCCGTACCAGTAACGGTCGAGCATGGCGTCGCCCACGACCAGCGCCTGCGCGCGCGCGATTTTCTCAAGCAGTCGAGGCAACACGGTGGGAAAGAGCTCCGCTCGCTGGATGCGCTGAATTGTTGGCGGGCATTATCCGGGGATTCGGCGTCGCTGTCGACCCCGAGGCCGGCGGCAATCAGACTTCACCGATCTCACGCAGGATGGCGGCGAGCGCCGCCGCGGGGTCCGGCGCCCGTGTCACCGGGCGGCCGACGACGAGGTAATCCGCGCCGGCCGCGAGCGCCTCGGCGGGCGTAAGGGTTCGGCGCTGATCGTCGTGCGCGGCGCCGCGCGGGCGGATCCCCGGTGTCACCAGCGCGAACGTCGGTCCGAAGCGCCGCCGAAGCGCCGCCGCCTCGCGCGGCGAGCACACCACCCCGTCGAGACCGGCGGCCTGCGCGAGCAGCGCCAGCCGCTCCACCTGGGAATCCATCTCTTCGCGCACGCCGATCTCCGCGAGGGTCTCGGGCCCGTGGCTCGTGAGCAGTGTCACGGCCACGAGCAGGGGTTTGCGCGTGGCGCGATCCACCGCCTCGCGCGCGGCACGCAGCATCTCTGCACCCCCTAAGGCGTGGACGTTCAGCATCCAGACGCCGAGCGCGGCCGCCTGCGCGCAGGCACGCGCCACGGTGTTCGGGATATCGTGGAATTTAAGGTCCAGAAAAACCTCGAACCCGTGCTCGGTGAGATCCCCGACCAGGCGCGGGCCCGCGGCGGTGAAAAGCTCGAGCCCGACCTTCAGGCGACAATGTGCAGGCGCGAGCCGGCGCGCAAGCGCGAGCGCCTCGGCGGCATCGGCGAAATCCAGGGCGACGATGAGCTTGGGCCCGCTCACTCGCCCTCCTCCTGGATCGGCTTGATGGTGTTCCAGCGGTTGCAGCCCGGGCACAGCCAGTGCAGCGCCTTGCCTTTGAAGCCGCACTGCACGCAGGCGTACCCCTGGTGCTGGCCGCGCAGCTCCTCGATGATGCCCTTGAGCAGGAGCAGGTCGTCGCGCGCCGGGCCCTTCGCCTCGACGAGGTTCAGCATCAGGAGCTGATGCAGCCCGTGGACATTGGGCCGGCGGCGCAGCCACTCGACGACGAATTTTTCCGCCGCCTTCGGGCCGTCGCGGTCCTTGACGACCTCGGCGAAGGTGAGCGCCAGCGCCACGCCGCCGTGGCGCGCGAGCGCGGCGCGGAAGTAATCGTACAGCCCCTGCTCGTCGCCGAGCCGGCGGAAGGCGTCCGCGATGCGTCCCGCGACCTCGCCGAGGTAATGGACGTCCTGGTCCTCGATTCGCCGCCAGGCCTTGATGGCGTCGGCGTATCTTCCTTCCTCGGATTCGAGGTCGCCCAGGAGCATGCTCGCGCGCACACAGCTCCTGTCGGCCGCGAGCGCCTGTCGCAAACGGTCGCGCGCGCCGGGGGTGTTCTTCTTGGCGTGCGCCTGCTCGGCGAGCTCGCAATAATACTGCGCGATGACGTCGTCGCGGCTGCGACCGGATACGCGCGCGAGCTTGCGCGTCACGGCGATCGCCTTCTCCCATTCCCTCTCCTGCTGGTAGATATGCAGCAACAACTTCAACGCCTGCTCGCTGTGCGCGCGGATCTCGGCCAGCTCCAGAAACAGGTTCTCGGCGCGGTCGAACAGCCCGGCCTTGAGATAGTCCTGGCCGAGCTCGAGCAGCGCCTGCGAGCGCTGGTCCTTGTCGAGCGTGGGCCGCGCGATCAGGTTCTGATGGATGCGGATGGCGCGCTCGACCTCGCCGCGGCGGCGGAACAGGTTCCCGAGGGCAAGATGCGTCTCCACCGTCTCGGAGTTCACCTCCAGTACCCGGATGAACACCTCGATGGCCTTGTCCGGCTGCTCGTTGAGCAGGAAGCTGAGGCCCTTGAAGTAGGCCGAAGGCAGATCCAGGGACTGGCGCGCGTGGCGCCGCTGCTCGATGCGGGCCGCGACCCAGCCGGAGGCGGCCGCCAGCGGCAGCAGCAGCCACAAAAGAACCTGGCCATTCATCATGTCAGGACGAACGAAGCGCAGCGAAGTAGGGATTCGTTATATGACATCTTTGATCGGCAGCGCCCGGAGATTGATCACCTCCTGCTCGATCTGACGGATATCCTTGCGCGCCTGCACCAGTTGCCGTTGCATCCGGATGACCGTCCGCAGGCTCGCGAGGAACCCGACGACGATGCCCACGGTCAGCGTCGAGAGCAGCGCCAGCGAAAGCGGACCGCTCCAGCTCAGCCCGGAATAATACCCGACCGCGACGGTCTGCCGGTTCTGGAACCCGAACGTGATGCCGACGAAAATCACGACCACTACCAGCACTGCATAGAGCGCACGTTTCATAGCGACCCCCGAAAAATCAGATACAAGATACAAGATTCGAGGTACGAGTCAAAAGATTCTCGC
>MFSU01000065.1 GCA_001785115.1 Candidatus Muproteobacteria bacterium RBG_16_65_34 | reverse complement strand
ACGCCGGAGAAGGACTTGAGCGAAATCCCGACCGCCCAGCATCGCCCCGCGGCCAAGCCGCTCGGCTACTACGCGCGCCGCTACCGTGCCCGAAACGAGGCCATCGTCCGGGCCTACGAAAGCGGGGGCTACGGCCTGAAGGCGATCGGCGAGCACTTTGGATTACACTACTCCCGCGTGAGCCGGATCGTGGCGGCAGGGGAGAAGGCAAAAGGCAAGACCTGACCCTCGCATCCTTGACCCTCGCATCCTGGCGCGCGGCCGACGCCGCGCCGGGGATGGCGATCGCGCGCATCGCCTCGGTCATCTTCGGCGTTGCCGGGGCATTCGCCAAGAGCCCGGCGGCGTCGCCCGGCGACCGGCTACCGCGGGCGCTGAAGGAGAGGTCGGTATGACGCCGGTTCTGAGATCCAAGACCCTGAGTGTCTCCATCGAGCGTCCGCCCGCAGAGGTGTATCGATTCGTCTCAAACCCCGAGAACCTCCCGAAATGGGCGACGGCGTTTTGTCGGTCGGTCGGGAAATCGGAGGGCGAGTGGATCGTGGAGACCCCGGACGGCCCGATGAGAATCCGGTTCGTCGGACAAAACGAGTTGGGCGTGCTGGATCACTACGTGAGTCCGGCGCCCGGTGTGGAGATCTTGAATCCGATGCGCGTGGTCCCCAACGGTTCCGGAAGCGAGGTTCTCTTCACGCTGTTCCAGTTGCCCGATATGTCCGGGGAGAGGTTTGCCGAAGACGTCCGCTTGGTCGAGCGCGATCTCCAGACCCTAAAGAGCGTCCTGGAAGGATAGGCGCCGGGACCGCGGCGACACGACCCGTTTGCATTACGCTGCTTCGCGCAGCAGCGGTTTTTCTCGGACGTCATCCGAACACGCCGTGCAGCCACCAGCGCCGCTCGCCGGCGAGCTCGCGGAAGATCCAGAACTGCGCGCCGCGGTCGTTGCGCGCGATGCAATAGTCGCGCGCGATCTCCCCGCCGTCCCACCAGCCGCTCTCGATGCGCTCGCGCTCGGGCAGGAGCGCAAGCGGCCCGTCGAGCTGCGGCGCGCCGTCGTTGGAAACTTCAAGCGCCACCGGTTCGGGCAGGAGCCAGAGCGGGCGCGGGGGAAAGCGCGCCTCCGCGCCGGCCGCGCCCGGTGCGGCGTAGCGCCAGGCGCGCTCCGGGCGGTGCTCGGCGACCGGGCTCAGGCCCTGTACCGCCTCGCGCCCGAGGCGCGCGCGCAGCCGCTCGATGAGCGCCGCGCCGGCCTCGGCCGGCGTGTGCCGGGGATTGAAAAAGTCGAGGTTGCGCGCGTGCAGGGAAAAGATTTGCGGCACGCGCAGCGTGAGCGCCTCGACCGGCTCGGGGAGCGCGCTGCGCGCGAGGCGCTCGCGGTAGAGCTCGCCCAGGTGGCGCGCATCGCGCGTGGGCGCGGTGAGCGCGAGCCTGACCTCGGTTACCGCCGCGCGCGGGTGATGCAGCGCGAGCGCGATTGCCTGGGCGCCGGCGCCGCGCGCGGTGAGAAAGCCGCAGAGCTCGAGCAGCAGGCGCTTGAGCGGAAACGAAAGTCCTTCGGTGTTCTCGACCGCGCCCGGGAGCGGAAGCCGCGCCTCGAAGGTCTCGGGCGGCACGTAAGGTTCGCGCGGATCGGGCGCGCGTCCGAGCGCGCGGTCGAGCCGGTGCACGGTCTCGGCGCCCAGGCGGCGCGCGAGCCCGGCGCGCGGCAGCCGCAGCAGATCGCCCAAGGTGCGCACGCCCATGTTGTCGAGGAGTGCGATCGTTGCGGGCGCGAGCCCGGTGCCGCCGAGCGGGAGCGGCGCGAGCCGCGAGGCGAGTTTCGTCGCATCGGCGATGACGGCGCCGGGCTGCGCGCGCGCCAGCCACTCGGCGGCAAGCGGCGTGGGCGCGACCGCGGGCTGCGCGCGGTAGCCGAGCGCCTCGATGCCTTCGTGCACGCGCCCGAGGAGCGCGGCGAGGTCGCCGAAGAGCGCGAGGCTGCCCTCGATATCGAGGAGCAGCGCCTCGGGCGCGAGGCTCACGGCGGGCGTGAACTGTCCGGCCCAGGCGGCGAGGCGCGTAAGCGCCGCGTGCTCGGCGGCCGCATCGCGCGTGCGCACGCAAAGGTTATTCGCCAGCGCGTGCGCCGCCGAAAGCTTCATGCCGGTGCGGATGCCGCGGCGTTGCGCTGCTTCGCTGGCGATCACGATGCACGGATCGCGCGCGGCGTCGCAGACAACGAGCGGTTCAGCTGCGGGGCCGCCGCGCGTGAAGATCTCGAGCGGGAGCCGCGGGAGATGCAGACCGATCCATAACATGACGGACCTCGAACGTTACGGGACCGGCGGGCCAGCCGCCGTGGCGTTTCAAGATATGCACGGCGAGGCGTGGGGTCGCGTCCGGGACGGGTTCGAGCCTGAGGCGCAGCGCCGCGGGCGTGGCCTCTTGCGCGGCCTGCGCCGGGCGAAACAGGATGCCGAGGCTGTCGCCCGTCTCCGCCGCCAGTTGCAGGCGCCGCAGCGCCTTGAAATCCGCGCGATCTGGCCAGGCGAGCACCGCGCCGCAGGCGCCGGCGCGCAACGCCTGCTCCGTGGCCCAGAGCGCGTCGTTTTGCGCGCGCGCATGCACGAGCAGCACGCGCGCGAGATCCACGCCCGCGCGCGCGAGCGCCGGGGCGTAGGGGATGTGGGGCGGCGCGATGAAGGCGAGCCAGCGCTCCTCGCGCGCAAGCCGCGCCAGCAGCGGCAGCAGAAACCGCAGCTCGCCGATGCCCTCGCGCGGGAGCAGGATCTCGGTGAGCGCGCGCCGCGGCAGGCCGCCGCCGGGCAACTGCGCATCGAGCGCGTCGAAGCCCGAGGGCAGGGCGGTCCCGAGCCCGGTCGCGGAAGCGGGAGCGGCGCCCCCGCGCCAAACGTCGGCGCGGTGCAACAGGGTCTCGAGGCTCATCGTGGCTTGTTGACGCGAATCACGCCCGCGCCGATGCCTTCGATGGCGAGCGGCGTGCGGCGCAGATCGACTTCGATCGGTTCGAGCTCGGTGGGGGTGAGGGGTTCCATGGCAGACCTGTCTCTATAGATGCCGATACTGTTAATATATACAGTATTCGGGCCGGGTCAAGCCCCGAGACCCGCTGGCGTTGGCGGCGGGGAGTTTATACTATCGGAAAGGCGGAGATTTTCAGCGACTTCTTTGATTAAGGGAACCTCTAAAAATCCCTTTAATCACGGAACGTCGAGCCCACCGCAGAGACGCAGAGGCGCGGAGTCATTGAAACAAAAACGATTTTTCTCTGCGTGCTCTGCGGTGAAAATCATCTTTTCAGTAATTTTTAGAGGTTCCCTTAAGGAGTAAGCGAGACGGCGATGTGCACGGTCGTGATATTGCGCCGTCCGGGCCATGACTGGCCGCTCGTGCTCGCGGCCAACCGCGACGAGATGCTCGCGCGCCCGTGGCGGTCGCCGGCGCGGCACTGGGGCGATCGGCCGAATGTGGTCGCGGGGCTCGATGAGCTGGCGGGCGGGTCCTGGCTCGGGATGAACGACGAGGGCGTGGTGGCCGGTGTCATGAACCGCGTGGACTCGCTCGGCCCGGCGCCGGGGCGGCGCTCGCGCGGCGAGCTCGTGCTCGAGGCGTTGGACCACGCTGAGGCGCGCGTGGCTGCACGGGCGCTCGCCGATCTTAACCCCGAGGCCTACCGCTCCTTTAATCTCGTCGTGGCCGATGCGCGCGAGGCCTTCTGGCTGCGCCATCTCGGAACCGACGGCCCCGGGCGCATCGAGGTGATGCCGCTTCCTGAAGGACTCTCCATGCTCACGGCGCACGATCTCAACGATGCGCGCTCAGCGCGCATCCGCGCGTACCTGCCGCGGTTCCGGGAGGCGCGTACGCCCGATCCCGGCGCGGGCGACTGGTCGCAGTGGCCGCAGCTCCTGGGCGAGCGCGCCTTCGATCCCGCGGACGGGCCGCCGGGCGCGATGAGCTTTTCGACCGAAGGCGGATTCGGCACCGTGTGCGGCGCGCTGATCGCGCTGCCCGCGGCCGGGCGGTTCGATCTCAAACCCGTGTGGTGCTTCGCCGCCGGGCCGCCGGATCGCACGCCGTTCGGGCCGGTGCGTTGGTAAGCCGATATTGCAGGGGACGCCACCCGTACAGGCGTATACTTGGATCGGTCGAATCCCCCGTTCCCGCAGGACCCGAGGAATCGTCAGAATGAGACGCCCGGTTCAGGTTTTGGCCATATCGATTTTCTTGCTGGCGTGCGGCGGTAACGTGAACGCTCCGAAGTCCGCCATCAACCCACTGGCGCGGTTCATATCGACAGAAACGTTTTCTTTCGGCGCAATAATCGACCCCGCACCTTTGGTTCAGGAACAGCAATTTTCCCTGTATCACTCCCTTGGACACGCACGAGACCGCACATACGCGATATCAACCCAGCAGGAACTGGACGCCTTCAATCAAACCATCGCGCCGGAGGAACGCGTATCGTTGGCCAACCTCGAGGTCTATACGTACTTCTTCGTGAGAGCGCCCGATTGTCCGGAATATTTGGAATACGCCGGCGACAGCTACGACGGCGGAATCCTTACGATGACGCTAAGCCGCTTTACGGTGGACGGCGCGGTATGTCCCGCGGTGATGGTGGAGTCATATTACGTATTCAAGGCGCACAAATGAACGCTCGCCGAGCGGCGCCGATAGCCGATCAGGTTGAGCGCGAAAATCATATGGCTCGTTTATTACGGCGGCATGAGGGTGCCGATCCCGGGCCATCGGAGAATGAGCCGATCGTGCATGCTCAAGTGGATTCATGCAGCCGCAATATGTCGCACAACGCGGCCTCGACTGCCGAGCGCGCGTGAACCCTCGGAGGGAAACTCAATGACGGAACACGGAACTTTCATCTGGAACGAGCTCATTACTCTGGATCAAGAAACCAGCGGGCGCTTCTACAGCGAGCTCTTCGGCTGGGAGCGGAAAGCGGTGGACGCGGGCCCGCTCGGCACCTACACGATCTTCCAGCGCAACGGCAAGGACGTCGCGGGCATGATGAACCCGACCATCGACACCACCCGAAACCTCGGGGCCCGCTGGTATGGATACGTCGCGGTCGAGAACCTCGACGCCTCCGCGGCGCGCGCGAAAGAGCTCGGCGGCACGATTGTCGCCGGCCCGGACGATATCGCGGGAGTCGGCCGGGTGTGTCTCCTGGCCGACCCGACCGGAGCGCTCGTTCGCCTGATGCAACCGGCGACCGCGCCCAAGTAGACAGGTCGACCGTCGCCTCGATCGGGCCAGACAGGTTGTCCGAGATTCAATGCGTAAGCTCGTGCTGTTCATTGCGACCAGTCTCGACGGGTACATCGCCCGGTCGTCCGGCGATATTAACTGGTTGTTTTCCGATCAGGACTACGGGTACGCCGAGTTTTTCGCGCGCATCGACACCGTCGTCATGGGCCGCAAGACCTACGAGCAGAGCCTCGGGTTTGGCGAGTATCCTTATAAAGGCAAGCGCGGCTTCGTGTTCTCGC
>MFSU01000064.1 GCA_001785115.1 Candidatus Muproteobacteria bacterium RBG_16_65_34 | reverse complement strand
GCGCCGCAGCGCCAGGACATTCACGCCTCGCACGCACGGCTCTGCCGTTGCAAGTCGCACCTCCGCGCCGCCGCGGCGGGCGTCGGCGACGATCTTATCGAGCACCGTGCACAAGTCGGTCTCGGCCTGGTCTCCGTGGTGCAGCCCGCGCCCGAGATCGAGGAACTGACCGATGAGGCGATCCATCTCCTCGATATCGCGTCGGAGCCCCTCGACGAGGCCCGGGTCGGACGCGCGCGGCAGCAGCTCGATCGCGAGCTGCATGCGCGCGAGCGGCGTGCGCAGGTCGTGCGAGATGCCGGCGAGCAGCGTCGTGCGGTTGGCGAGCAGCGCGCGCACCTCTTGGGCCATGCGGTTGATCGTGCGCGCGAGCGCGGCCAACTCTTCCGGCCCGTCCTCCGGCACCGGCTCCGGGGTCTCACCCCGGCCGACCTGGGTCGCGGCCTGCGCGAGCTTTGCGAGCGGACGCGTGATTCGGCGCGCAAGGACGAGCGCGGCGAGGAGCGTCAGCAGCGCGGCCGCGATGAGCACGACCGAAATCGCCGCCGGCGGCTGGACGCCGATGCGGCTGCGCGGAAAGCCCACGCGGATGGTCCGGCCCGGCGTTGGGATGTCGGCCCAGAACCATTCCGGATCGCCGGTGGTCTTGATCGCGACGGGCCGCCCGGTGCGCCGGGCGAGCGCCGATTCCAGCAGATAACGGTAGGGCAGGCGACTCGTGGAATCGGGCAGAGGCTCGCGCGCCTCGAGGATCGTAAGCCCGTGGTTCGTGCGCAGCTCGCGCGCAAACTCGGCACGCGTCGCCGGCGGCAGCTCCACCCAGGTCTGGGCCGAGAGCACCATGAGCGCGGCGAAATCCTCGGTCGCGCGCCGGCTGAGCGGATAGTTGACGTAATAGAACATCGCGCCGATGGCGATGACCTGGAACGCGAGCAGCACCAGCGCGATGGCGAGCGCGGTGCGCCCGAAGAGCGTGCGCGGCTGCTTCACGGTGTCGCGCCTCGCGGCGCGAAGAGGTAGCCCGCGCCCCAGACGGTGCGGATGTAGGTCGGCGACTCCGGATCGGGCTCGATCTTGCGCCGCAGGCGCGCCACGCGCACGTCGATCGAGCGGTCGAAGGGATCGCGTTCGTAGCCCTTGATGAGACTCAAGAGCGTGTCGCGCGAGAGCACCCGGTTCGGGTGCTCGAGGAACACGCGCAGCAGCGTGAACTCGGCGCTCGTGACGGGGACTTCGGTGCCCTCGCGCGTGAGCCGGTGCGAGGCGATATCCAGCGCGTAAGGACCGAAGCGCTGCGCCGCGCCCGCGGTCTCAACGGTTGCCGGGGCGGCGCGGCGGCGCAACACGGCGCGGATGCGCGCCAGCAACTCGCGCGGGTTGAAGGGCTTGGCGAGGTAATCGTCCGCGCCGACCTCGAGCCCGACGATCCGGTCCAACTCCTCGCCGCGCGCCGAGAGCATGACGATCGGGATCTCGCCGCGGGCGCGCAGCCGGCGCGCGAGTGCGAGCCCGTCCTCGCCGGGAAGCATGAGGTCGAGGATCACGAGGTCCGCGGATTGTGCGGCGAGGTATTTTTCCATTGCCTGGCCGTCGGGCACGGCCACGACCTCGAAACCCTGCTCCGTGAGGTAGCGCGTCAGAAGCTCCCGCAGGCCCGGGTCGTCGTCCACCACGAGCAGACGCAGCTTCGCTTCCATGCCCACACCTTAGCAAATCGCGCGGCGCGCTGTCAGGCCGGGACGCCCGCGGTAACAAATTGTTACATGTTGTTGCCGCCGGGAAATGATCCGGCAACGGGGCGCACTCATGATAGCGCCCGGTAGCAAGGAGTATTGTTCTCGTTTTTGATCCCTATCAAAGAAAGGAGGAACCAGAAATGCGAATGAAGAAGCGGAGCCTTTGGGCGGTCATGGGCCTGGCGCTCTTGAGCGCCGCGGCCGTGGCGCAGGAGACCGGCCCCGTGGACCCGGCGCGCCAGCCGGAGCGCGCGCAGGAACGCGGAAAGGATGCATCCGGCGCAGCGCAGGCCGGCGAGCCGGAGCAGGGCATCTGCGGCAAGCGCTACGGTATGGGCTACGAAAGCCGCCGCCGTGAGGCTGCGGTCGGCGCAACCCCGGAGCCGGAAGGCCGCAACGGCGGTCGCTGAAGACCGTTTTTCGACATCAACCGAAACTTTGAGGAGTATTCAGTCAATGAATGCACGTATCCTTTCCATCGTCGCCATCGTCCTGTGGGTCGTCACCATCGTCGTGGCCGGAGTGTTCTTCATCCGCGGCCAGGTGCAGCCGTCGAGCGACGGCCGTCAGTCAATCGTCCTCACCGAGAGCGAGCGGAACCTGGTTCTCACCGAGATGCGCGGCCTGCTTGCCTCGGTGCAGGGCGCGGTCGAGGGACTGGCGGGCAACGACATGAAACGCGTGGCGCAGGCCGCGCGCCCGAGCGGCAGCGCCGCCGCCCAGCAGGTGCCGCCCGGGCTCATGGCGAAGCTGCCGCTTCAGTTCAAGCAGATGGGCATGGCCGCGCACCAGGGTTTCGACGAGCTGGTCATCGGCTCGGAGAGCGGCGAGCCCGCCGACATGCTGCTCGCGCGCCTCGGCAACCAGATCAAGAACTGTGTGGCCTGTCACGCGACCTTCCGCCTGGACGCGGAAGCGAAGGTGGCGGCCAAATAGCGGCATGCGCGCAAGGTGCCGGCGGCGGCTGGTCCCGGCCCTGGTCTGGCTCGGTTTAGCGCCGGCCGTTCCCGCCGCGACCGGGGCGGACGGGTTTCTCCCCATGCCGACGACCGACCTGTTCCGGCCGCTGCTCGCCGACCCGAAGGAGCCGCGATTCGTGATGAGCCTGCTGAGCGTCAAGTCGGACCTGCGCGAGACGACCATCGGTGCGGTAGGCTTCGGCGAGAATTTCGGCATCCTGCGCCGCCAGGGCGAAGCCGTGGACACGGGCTGGCAGCTCAATCTCGCGGGCGCGGTGTTCGCCCAGTTCGACGTCAACGCTCCGTCAAGCGACCTGGTGAATGCGGATTACCTCATCTGGCTGCCGCTGAGCTGGCGTGAGGGCGCCTGGTCGACGCGCGTGCGCGTGTACCATCAGAGCTCGCACCTCGGGGATGAGTTCCTGCTGCGCGTGCATCCCGACCGCATCAATCTGAGCTTCGAGTCGCTCGAGTTTATTGCTTCATACGACATCGAGGGCTGGCGGCTCTACGGCGGGGGCGAGCAACTGGTTCGGCGCGAGCCCGCGGAGTTGAAGCGCGGCATGCTCCATGCCGGCGCAGAGTATCGCGGTGGCGTGCCCGTCTGGCGCATCGGCGAGCTCGGCGCGGCCCATCTCGTCGGCGGCCTGGATGTCAAATCCTGGGAGCAGCACGGCTGGTCGACCAGCCGCAGCCTCAAGGCGGGCCTGGAATTCCGGCCGGTGCGCGATGCCAGCGGGAGCGCGAGGTATTGGAATCTGTTGTTCGAGTACTACGACGGCCCCTCGCCCTACGGGCAGTTCTACACGTACGATGTGCGGTATTGGGGACTCGGCATCGGGTTGCATCTTTAGATCGGGACGGAAACATGTTGCGACGCGCGATTGCGATCATCACCTTGGCGGCCGTTTCGTACGCCGCGCCGGCGGCGGACCCGGCGGCGCTCACGCTGTCGGAGGCGATCCGGCAGGCGCTGGCGCAGAATCCGCGACAGATCTCCCAGCGTCTCGAAGTGGACAAGGCCGGGCAGTTGCGGGAGGCGGCGCGCGGGGCGAACTGGCCCGTGCTCGACTTGAGCGCCTCGGCCACGCGCTACGGCTATCCCACCTTCGTCTACCCGATCCGCGAGCTGGGCAAGTTCCCGCCGCTCGATGACACGATCTACGACTACGGCGTGACGCTCAAGCTTCCGCTTTATGCCGGCGGGCGGCTCACGCAGGGGGTGACGCTCGCCGATCTCGGCCGGGAGGTCGCGCTCGAACGCGAGCGCCTCGGGGCGCAGGAGCTCACCTACAACGTCAGCGCGGTATACATGAAGATCCAGCACCTCGCGGCGCTCGCGCAGGCATATGGCGCGCGCATCGCCTCGCTCGAGGCGCAGGAGCGCCGCGTGCGGCTCCTGCGGCAGGTCGGCAAGGTCGCAAAGCTCGATCATCTGAAAATCGGCGGGTTGCTCACCAAGGCGCGCCACGATCGCCTCCAGATCGAGAACCGCCGGCGCGAGGCCTACACGCTGTTGTATCAGTTCATGGGGACGGACCGCCCGGCGGGGGAAGCGGCGTTGCAGCGCTACGTCGCGGCGCCGGTCCCATCGTGGAGCCTGGAGGACTTCCGGCGCGATGCGGCGCAGCGCCCCGAGCTCAAGATCGCGGAGCAGCAGAGCACGGGGGCCGCGGCGCAGGAAGCGATCGCGCGCGGTGAGCGCCTGCCCGCGGTCTCGCTCCTCGGCGGCTATCGCGAGCGCGGCGGCTCGGACAGAAACTTCCAGGACGATTGGAACGTGGGCGTGCAACTGTCGCTGCCGCTTGTGGACGGCGGCGTGCGTCGCGCGCACGCCGGCGAAGCGGCGGCGGCGCGGGCGCAGGCCGAGCAGGCGATCGAGCAGACACGGCTCGAGGTGGCGCGGCAGGTGCAGGATGCCTGGGACGCGCATGCGGAAGCCGGGTCGCGCCTCGACGTCACCGAGACCAGCGTCGAGGAGGCGGCCGAGGCGTTATCCATCGAGAAGCTGAAATACGAGCAGGGCGTGGGCACGATCACCGACCTGCTCGCCGCCGAGAGCGCGCTGCTGACGGCGCAGGCCGATCGGTTGCAGGCCCGTTTCGATCTCATCGTCGCGCGCTTCAACCTGCTGCGGGCGAGCGGCGCGCTCGTGCCCGAGCGCGTGACCGCACTGGTCGCCCCGGAAAACGGCGGGGCACAGGAGAGCCCTCGACCATGAATATACCCAGGCGTGTTGTCCTCATCGGGATTGCGGCCGTCGCCGGACTCGCGGCCTTCGGCGTCAGCCGTTACCTCGGTAACCGCGATAACGCCATGCTCGCCTCCGGCACGGTCGAGGCGACCGAGGCGCAGCTCGGGTTCCAGGCCACCGGGCGGATCGAGGCGATCGGCGTGCGCGAGGGCGATGCGGTGAAGCAGGGTGCGGTGCTCGCGCGCCTCGATACGCGCGAAACCGAGGCGCGCCTGGCGCAGGCGCGGGCGCAGGTCAACGCGACCACCGTGCGTCTGAAGGAAGCCGAACGGGATCGCGCGCGCGGCCAGACGTTGCTTGCCGGCGGGGCGATCGGCCAAGAGGTCTACGACAAGGCGCTCCTCGCCCTCAACATCGCGCAGAGCGAGCAGGCCCAGGCCCGGGCGAATGTCCAGGCGCTCGAGGCGGTGCTCTCCAACATGACGATCCGCGCGAGCTTCGAGGGTGTCGTCACGGTGCGCCACCGCGAGCCGGGCGAGATCGTATCCCCGGGCGCGCCGGTGCTCACGCTGATGAATCCGGGCGACCGCTGGGTGCGGATCTACATCCCCGAGCACCACATCGGCGCCGTGCGCCTCGGACAGAAGGCCGCGATCTCGACCGACACCTTCCCCGAGAGGCGCTACGGCGGTGCGGTGACCTACATCGCATCGCAGGCCGAGTTTACGCCGAAAAATGTCCAGACCGCCGAGGAGCGCGTGAAGCTCGTGTACGCGGTCAAGGTGCGCATCACCGACGACCCCAACTTCGAGTTGAAGCCCGGCGTCCCCGCGGATGTGCGCCTGGAGGAGGCCGCGCCGTGACCGATGCCGCACCCGCGATTGCGGTGCGAGGGCTCGGCTGCCGCTTCGGCGAAATCCGCGCGGTCGAGGACGTGAGCTTCGAGGTAAGCCCGGGCGAGCTCTTCGGCCTGGTCGGGCCGGACGGCGCCGGCAAGACCACGCTGCTGCGTATGCTCGCCGGTGTGCTCCGGCCCGATGGCGGCGATGCGCAGTTATATGGCGTGAGCGTGGTGCGCGACCCGGAAGGTGTAAAGCACGAGATCGCCTACATGCCGCAGCGCTTCGGCCTGTACACCGATCTCACCGTGATGGAGAACCTCGATTTCTACGCCGACCTCTACGGCGTGCCGCAGGCCGAGCGCCGCGCGCGCCTGGAGCGACTGTTCCATTTCTCGAATCTCGCGCCCTTCGGGGACCGGCTCGCCGGCGCGCTCTCGGGCGGCATGAAGCAGAAGCTCGCGCTCTCGTGCGCGCTCATCCATTTGCCGAAGATTCTGCTGCTCGATGAGCCGACCTTCGGCGTCGATCCGATCTCGCGCCGCGATCTGTGGCTCATCGTGCACGAGATGGTGGAAGAGGGCGTGACCGCGGTGGTGAGCACCGCCTACCTGGACGAGGCCGAGCGCTTCGACCGCGTGGCGCTGCTGCACGGCGGCCGGGTGCTCGCGCTCGATACGCCCGCGCGGCTGCAACGCGGGCTGTCCGGGGAGGTGCTGGTCATCGAGGTCGAGGCGCCGCGCGCCGCGCGCGATCTGCTGGTGGACCATCCCAAGGTGCGGCGCGTGACGCTCTTCGGCGACAAGCTGCATGTGACGGTCGCCTCGGTCGCATCCGACGGGCCCGCGATCGAGCGCGTGCTGCGCGATGCGGGGCTCAGCGTGCACCGCGCGCACAAGGCCGAGGCCTCGCTCGAAGATGTCTTCATCGAACGTTTGGCGGGGTGAGGAAGAGAGGTTTTGTATGAATTTTCAACGCAGAGACGCAGAGGCGCGGAGCGACGGCCCTGCGTTCTCGGCTTTCGATTTCCGAGCGTCCAACCCGAGGACGATGGCATGAGTGCTCAGGCCCCGAACGATATTGCGGTGGCCGCGCAGGAGCTCACGCGGGTGTTCGGGAGCTTCACCGCCGTCGACCGCGTCTCGTTCGCGGTGCGCCGCGGCGAGATCTTCGGTTTCCTCGGGCCCAACGGCGCCGGCAAGACCACGACGATCAAGATGTTGACCGGTCTGCTCGCGCCCTCGTCGGGTCGCGGCAGCGTGGCCGGGTACGACATCGGCGCGCAGTCCGAGATGGTGAAGCGCAACATCGGCTACATGTCGCAGCTCTTCTCGCTCTACGCCGATCTCACGGTCGAGGAGAACATCGCGTTCTTCTCGGGTCTCTACCATGTGCCGCGGGAGAAGCGCGCCGCGCGCCGCGACTGGGTGCTGGAGGTGGCGGGCCTCACCGACCGGCGCACGCGCCTCACGGGCGAGTTGCCGCTCGGCATCAAGCAGCGCCTCGCGCTCGGCTGCGCCGTGCTGCACGAGCCGCCGATCTTGTTTCTGGACGAGCCGACCTCCGGCGTGGATCCGCTGTCGCGCCGCCGCTTCTGGGATCTCATCTATACGCTGACCGCCGGCGGCACCACGGTGTTCGTGAGCACCCACTACATGGAAGAGGCCGAGTACTGCCATCGCCTGGCGCTCATGAACCGCGGAAAGCTCATCGCGCTCGATGCCCCGGCGCGGCTGCGCGCCGCGGCGACGGAGCCACTCTTTGAGCTGAAGACCGACGATAGCTTGAAGACTGTGAAGCTCTTGCAGCGGATGGCGGGCGTGCGCGAGGCGGCGATGTACGGGCGCGCGGTGCATGTGGCGGTGGCCGATCGCGCGCAGGCGCGCGCGGAGATTCCCCGGCGCCTGAAGCAGGAAGGTGTGGCGTTGCATGGCATGGACGAGATCGCGCCCTCGCTCGAGGACGTGTTCGTGTTCCGCGTGCGCGAGGCCGGCGGCGCGCCCGTGGATTGATGACTGATATGAATTTTCGACGCGAAGGCGCAAAGACGCAAAGATTTATGCATTTTTTACACCATGATTGTTGTTTTTCTTTGCGCCTCTGCGTCTTTGCGTCAAGCGATCATATAAATGATTAACCTTCGACGCCTGTGGGCGATGGCGCGCAAGGAGGCGATTCAGCTCCGGCGCGACACGCGCAGCTTGATCCTCGCGTTCCTGCTGCCGGTGCTGCTGCTCGTGATCTTCGGCTATGCCATCAGCTGGGACGTGCGCGACATCCGGACCGCGGTCCTCAACCAGGACCAATCGGCGCACGCACGCGAGCTGCTCGATGCCTTCCGCGCTTCGGGTTACTTCACCTTCCGGAGCGATCTTGCGCGCGCCCAGGAGATCGGGCCGCTCCTGGACGGGGTGGGCGTGCAACTGGTGCTCGTGATCCCGCCGGATTTCAGCGCCCGTCTCAACGCCGGGCGGCCGGCGGCGCTGCAGGCGATCGTGGACGGCTCGGACGCCAACACCGCGACCATCATCCTCGCCTACACCCGCGCGATCGTGCTTTCCTACTCGCTCGATGCGCAGCTCCAGGGTGCGCGGGTGAATCCGCCGGTCACGCTCGAGAGCCGCGTCTGGTACAACGAGGAACTGCTCTCGCGCAACATGATCGTGCCGGGGCTGGTCGCGGTCATCATGATGATCGTCGCGGCGATGCTCACCTCGCTCACGATCGCGCGCGAGTGGGAGCGCGGTACGATGGAGCAGCTCGCCGCCACCCCGGTGGCGCGCGCCGAGGTCGTGCTCGGCAAGCTCCTGCCGTACCTCGGCATCGGCCTCGTCGACGTGGTCGTGAGCGCCGTGCTCGGGGTGTGGATCTTCGATGTGCCGTTCCGCGGCAATGTGCTGCTGTTCATGGGGCTGTCGGCATTCTTCCTCACCGGCGCGCTCGGCCTCGGGGTCGTCATCTCGGCGCTCGCGCGCTCGCAGCTCCTGGCGACGCAGATCGCGATGATCGTGACCTTCCTGCCGGCCTACCTGCTGTCGGGATTCATGTACGCGATCTCGGTGATGCCCGCACCGCTGCAACTGCTCACCTATCTCATCCCGGCGCGCTACTTCATCGTGGTGACGCGCGGCCTTTTTCTGAAGGGCGTGGGCCCGGAGGCCCTGTGGCTCCAGGGCCTGCTGATGATCGTGTTCGCCGCGCTCGGTTTGGGCCTCGCGATCCGGTCGTTCCGCAAGGAACTGGGCTGAGGATGAACGCGTTTATGAATTTTCGACGCAAAGGCGCAGAGGCGCAAAGAAAGACAAGGATCGCTGGGCAAAACATCCAGAATTCTTTGCGTCTTTGCGCCTTTGCGTCAAATAATCATACGGGGGTTCTCTTCCGATGAATCCGGGGCGAGTCTGGGAAATGGTGCGCAAGGAGTTCCTGCAACTCTTTCGCGATCCGCGCATGTGGCGCGTGGTGTTCATCGCACCGGTGATTCAGTTGCTGGTCTTCGGCTACGCCGTCTCGACCGACATCAAGGAGACCGCGACCTTCGTCGTCGACCACAGCGGTACGCGCGCGTCGCGGGAACTCGTCGAGGCGTTCACCGCTTCCGGCTATTTCCGCGTGGTCGGGCGATCGCAGCGCCCGGCGGATGCGGTGCGCGCGCTCGACCGGGAGGAGGCGCTGGTGGGGCTGGTGATCCCGGTCGACTTCGCCGAGCGGCTGCGCGACGGACGCGGCGCCGCGGTTCAGTTGTTGCTCGACGGTTCGCAGTCGAACACCGCCACCGTGGCCCAGGGCTACGCCGAGCGCATCGTGCAGAACTTCGGCGTGCGCCACGGCGGCGGCGCGGCGCCCGCCGTGGACCTGCGTGAGCGCGCCTGGTTCAATCCGAGTCTGGCGAGCCGCAACTACAACGTACCGGCGGTCGCCGGGGCGATCATCTTTCTCGTCTGCCTGCTGCTCACCGCGCTTGCCGTGGTGCGCGAGCGCGAGATCGGCACGCTCGAACAGCTCATGGTGAGCCCGCTCACCGCCGCGGAACTGATCGCCGGCAAGACCGTCCCGTTCGCCATCATCGGCCTGGCGGACGTGCTGCTCGTCACCGCCGCCGCGCTCTTCTGGTTCCGGGTGCCGTTGGTAGGCAGCCTTGCGCTGCTCATGTTTGCGAGCCTGCTCTTTATCCTCTCGGGGCTCGGCATCGGACTGCTCATCTCGACGGTCTCGAAGACCCAGCAGGAGGCGTTCATGACGACGTTTCTCGTGTTCATGCCGACGATCCTGCTCTCGGGGCTGATGTTTCCCGTGAGCAGCATGCCGGAGCTCTTCCAGTGGCTCACGCTCGCGAACCCGATGCGCCACTACCTCGAGATCGTGCGCGGCATTTTTCTCAAGGGCGCCGGGGTGACCGCCATGTGGGTTCAGTTCCTCACGCTGTTCGCGCTCGGTGCCGGGGTCCTCGGCTTCGCCGCCAGCCGGTTCCGCAAGCAGGTGGGCTAGGAGCAGTATTGTATGATTGTTTGACGCAAAGACGCAGAGACGCAAAGAAAAGCAAAGATCATCGGGCAAAGAATCCAAAAAACTTTGCGTCTTTGCGCCTTCGCGTCGAAAATTCATATCAATTCTCTCTACCTTATCGTTTCAATTGCCAAAGAAGGGGAAAACCATGCTGAAGACTCGCTATCGTATCGGGCTGCGGATCGCGGCCGTCGTGGCCGTGGCGTTCGGGCTGCTGACCGTCAGGGAAGGCGGGGCGGTCCTGTTCGGCGGCGAGGCCGCGCGCGCCGCGGCGGGCAACTACGTGCCGTTCGTGCTGTGGTTCAATTTCCTCGCGGGCTTCGCCTATGTCGCCGCCGGCGCCGGCCTGTGGCTGCAACAGCGCTGGTCGGCGTGGCTGGCGCTCGCGATCCTGATCGGGACAGTCGCGGTGTTCGCGGCCTTTGGCGTGCATGTGGCCGCGGGCGGGGGGGTACGAGCTGCGTACGGCGATCGCGATGGGGCTGCGCATCCTCGTGTGGGCCGTGATTTTTGCGGCGGCCTATCGCAGTGTGTGGCGGCCCGCATCCCCTTGGGTCAAATGATCCTGGAAAAAGCAGTTGTCCGCAGATTTCGCAGATTAACGCAGATTTTAGGAATGGCGCGCAATGCGGGTGCCGACGGGGTTCAAGCCGGACGGCCGGTCAGATATGCAGCAACTGTCACAATGTCAGGCGGCTGACAGAGGCGGCAGGCGCGCCGACCGAGCGTTTCTTTGACGGGGGTCAAAATTTGCGGACCGAACCGGCCTAGAATGAAATTTGCATAGCGACAGCCCCGGCGCGTTCGTTCAAGCATGCGCGCGATACAACCACGAGGAAAAAGATCATGGCCCACATCGTTATTTTAGGCGGCGGCATCGGCGGCATCGTCTCGGCCTACGAGATGAAAAAGCTCGCCCGGCCGCAGGACCGCATCACCGTCATCTCCGACAGCGAGACCTTCCACTTCACGCCGTCCAATCCCTGGGTCGCGGTCAACTGGCGCAAGCCCGGCGCGATCAAGGTTCCGCTCGGGGGCGTGCTCGCGCGCCAAAAAATAGATTTCATCGGCGTCGGCGCAACGCGCCTGCATCCCGAGACCAACAGCATCGAGCTGCGCGACGGCCGGAAGGTCGATTACGATTATCTGATCATCGCCACCGGTCCGCGTCTGGCGTTTCACGAGGTGGAGGGATTCGGCCCGCAGGGCCACACCCATTCGATCTGCACCGTGGACCACGCCGTGCAGGCCGCCGCGGAGTGGGAGAAGTTCGTCGCGGACCCGGGGCCGATCGTGGTCGGCGCGGCGCAGGGCGCCTCGTGCTTCGGGCCGGCGTATGAGTTCGCCTTCATTATGGACACCGATCTGCGCCGTCGCGGAATTCGCGACAAGGTGCCGATGACCTTCGTGACCGCCGAGCCCTATATCGGACACCTCGGCCTCGGCGGCGTGGGCGACTCGAAGGGCATGCTCGAAAGCGAGTTCCGCGATCATCACATCAAATGGATCTGCAACGCCAAGACGACGAAAGTCGAGCCCGGCAAGCTGCATGTCCTCGAGGTCGACGAGGACGGCAAGGAGAAACGCAAGCACGAACTGCCGTTCAAGTACGGCATGATGCTGCCGGCGTTCATGGGCATCGAGGCGGTGGCCGGGATCGAGGGCCTGACCAATCCGCGCGGGTTCATCCTGATCGACAAGCACCAGCGCAACCCGAAATTCCAGAACGTCTACAGTGTCGGCGTATGCGTGGCGATTCCGCCGGTCGAGGCGACGCCGGTGCCGACCGGAGTGCCCAAGACCGGCTACATGATCGAGTCCATGGCCACGGCGGCGACCCTCAACATCCGCGCCGCGATCGACGGCCAGGCGCCCGACGCGGTGCCGACCTGGAATGCGATCTGTCTCGCCGACATGGGCGATACCGGCATGGCGTTCGTCGCGATCCCCGAGATCCCGCCGCGCAACGTGAACTGGATGAAAAAGGGAAAGTGGGTGCATCTCTCGAAGGTCGCGTTCGAGAAATATTTCCTGCGCAAGGTGCGCAAAGGCCTGACCGAACCGGTCTACGAGCGCTACGTGCTCAAGGCGATGGGGCTGGAGCGGCTGCGGGCGTAGGACCCGGGGTTACCGCAGAGCGCCGGGCAAACGATCAACGCCGTTATGCCCCCGACCGGCGTTGTTGCCATCCGGCGGCGCCATCGGTATTCTTTCGCGGTCCGGGCATCGCCCGTTTGCGGGCCGTGTTGCGCGCGGCGCGTGTTTGGCGATCTGCTCGGGGACGGTGTGCGCGGGTCAGAGCGTGCGTCTCTCAGCAAACTGGAAATGATGAGGATCTCATGCGTAGATCGATCGCGGTCGTGGCAGCCATCGTTGTTTCTTTGGTCGTGACCGGCGCCGGTGTGGCGCAGGAAAGCCCGGTCCCGCCGGCCAGTTGGCAAATCCCGACCGTGAAACTGTCGACCACGCAGCGCGGTGCGCTGGACGCGGAGATGCGGGGGCGCAAGGATGGTGTAGTGCAGATTTCCGTCGCTATCGTCCAAGGCGACTGGGAGCTGGGCGCCGAGACCGCCGCGCGCATGCGCGACCGCTCCATCATGAAGGGACGGCTTACACGCAAACAGATCGAGGAACTCGATCGCAGTTTGCCCGCGGCCTTAGTGAAGGCGGACGAGCGTCTCCGCCAGGATGCCGACGCCCTGGGGCGTGCAATGAAGGCTCGCAACGGCGATCTCGCGGTCTCCCATTTCTCGAAAATGCTGCGGGCGTGCGTGGGTTGTCACGTGCTCTACGCCACGCACGTGTTTAGAGGGTTCCCGCCGGCGGGTAATGGCGCGCAGCCGAACAAGGGCGCGCCGGCACCGAATAATAAGTAGTTCCAGACAGCGCAATGACCGAGCGCGCCATTGGGTTTCCGAAGTCAGGCAAACGGGAATCGGGGTCTGCGCGCGGAACAACTGCGTGCACCGCGGAGAACACAGAGTTTTTTTGAGATTTTATTCCCGCTTTTCTCTGTGCCGTCGGTGCCCTCAGTGGTGAAATTCTCTTCTCTCCGTAGCGAGATCAGCGCGCCTTCAGTGCGCGCCTGACCTCGCGGTCGGTTTCGCGCTTCTTGACGTCCTCGCGCTTGTCGTGCGCCTGCTTGCCGCGCGCGAGTCCCACCTCGAGCTTGGCGTGCCCGCGCTTCCAGTGAAGCTGTAGCGGCACGAGCGTGTAACCCTTGCGTTCGACCGCGCCGATCAGTTTTTTGATCTCCTCGGCGTGCAGCAGCAGCTTGCGGCGGCGCGTGGGGTTGGCCTGCACGTGGGTGGACGCCGTGGACAGAGGCGAGATGTGCGCGCCCACGAGAAACGCCTCGCCGCGGTCGATCACCACATAGCCTTCCTTGAGCTGCGCGCGCCCGGCGCGCAGGCTCTTCACCTCCCAGCCCTGGAGCGAGAGGCCGGCTTCGTATTTCTCCTCGATGAAGTAGTCATGCCACGCCTTGCGGTTCTGGGCGATGACGGGATTGGGCGAGGCCTCGTTTTTCTTGCTCATGGAAACACGTCGCGGAGTCGGTCGGGCAGGGTGACGGCCGGCAATTCTACAAGGAACCCGCGGCTTTGTCCGGACGGCTATTCTTTAAAGATTAATGGACAGGATTAACAGGATTTACAGGATTCAAGAACAGGAATACTCAAAGCCGTTCGCCTTATCCTGATAATCCTGTAAATCCTGTCTATTCCTGTTTCTGACGTTTTCAAGATAAAGTTTAACGCACCGCGCGCGGAGCTGCCGGGAAAATAGACAGCAGCGCCCGGACTGTGCCACATTCATGGCGCACGCCGTTTCGGCGAGGGAATTTTCCGGCGTGCGCAGCCCGGGCGTTTCGGATCGGATATGACACAGACATCCAGACCATCGTTATTAAAAGACCCGCCCGCGACGGCACCGGGATTCGTCCGCGAGCGCTGGTCGTCGCGCTGGATGTTCGTGCTCGCCGCCGGCGCGGCGGTGATCGGCTTCAACAATTTCTGGCAGTTCCCGTACCTGGCGGCGCAGTACGGCGGCGGGGCGTTTCTCATCGTCTATTTTTTCTGCGTGCTGCTGATCGGCTTGCCGCTGCTCATGGCCGAGACGATGCTGGGACGCGGCGGGCACGCCTCCCCGGTCGGCGCCTTTCGGCACATGGCGCGCGCGCACGGGCGCGATCCCAGGTGGGCGCTCGCGGGCGGGTGTGCGGTTCTCGGCGGGTTTCTCATCCTGTCCTATCTGTGCGTGATCGCCGGCTGGACGATCGCCTACGCGCTGCGTTCGGGTCTGGGCGTGTTCGTGGGGCTCACGGCGGACGGTATTGGCAGCCAGTTTGCGCAACTGGTAAACGATCCGGAGAAGCAGTTGTTCTGGCACGCGCTGTTTCTCGTCTCGGTCCTGGCGGTCGTGGGGCGCGGCATGCACGCGGGTCTCGAGGCGGCGATCCGGTACGTGGCGCCGCTGCTGGTGTTCCTGTTCGTGGTGCTTGCGGTTTATGCCGCGACGACCGACGGTTTCGCGCGCGCCCTCGAGCGGTTGCTGATGCCCGATTTTGAGAAGCTCGGCGGGGCGGGCGTGCTCGCCGCCCTGGGGCACGCGTTTTTCAGTCTGGGGCTGGGATCGGGTTTCGTGCTGATGTACGGGGCGTATGCGCGGGACGAGGTCTCGGTGCCGCGGCTTTCGCTCTGGGTCGCGGCGGTGGATACGGTCACGGCCCTCGCGGCCGGTGTCATCGTGTACTCCGTGCTGTTTTCCGGCGGTGTCGAGCTCGCCTCCGGCCCGGCGCTGGTGTTTCAGGCGCTGCCGCTCGCGTTCGACCATATCCCCATGGGGCGGATTCCCGCGACCGCGCTCTACATGCTGCTCGTGCTCGTCGCCTGGACGTCGGCGGTCGCGCTCGCCGAGCCGGTTGTGGTCTGGCTCGGCGAGCGTTTCAACCTTAACCGCGTGCGGGCGGTGCTCGTGTGCGGGGTTTCGGCCTGGGTCCTGGGCCTGCTGACCATCTTTTCGTTCAATCACTGGGCGTTCTCGTTCAAGTTTCTGGGTCTCGCGCGCAAGCTCGGGATGTTCGATGTATTGCAGATCCTGACGGCGCAGATCCTGCTGCCACTCGCCGGAATCCTCACGGCGCTGTTCGCCGGCTGGGCGCTGAAGCCCGAGGTCACGCGCGCGGCGCTCGGTCTGCGCTCGCCCTGCGCCTTCGACGCCTGGCTGTGGCTCGTGCGCGTCGCGATCCCGGCGGCGCTGCTGCTGGTGGTCTTCACGCTGTCGCGGTTGCTGGCATGACCGCGATTCGCCGTTCCGCCATCGTGCCCCACAGCGCGCAACAGATGTATGAACTGGTGGCGGATATCCCGTCCTACCCCGAGTTCCTGCCGTGGTGCGGCGGCGCGCATATTCTCAAGCGCGAGGACGATGAGATGATCGCCTCGATCGACATCGCCTACCACGGTCTGCACCGCAGCTTCACCACGCGCAATCTGCTGCAGAATGGCAAGATGATGGAGATACGGCTTCTGGACGGTCCGTTCTCGCACCTCGAGGGTTTCTGGACGTTCGGCGCGCTCGATGAGCACGCCAGCCGCATCGCGCTCGATCTCGAGTTCGAGGTGGCGAACCGGCTGGTGGGGTTCGCGCTCACGCCGGTGTTCACCAATATCGCCAACCAGCTCGTGGACAGCTTCCATCGGCGCGCCGATCAGCTCTACCGCCAACGCGCATGAAGGGAACCTCTAAAAATACCTGAAAAGATCTTTTTCACCGCAGAGAACGCAGAGCACGCAGAGAAAATCCATTTCTGTTTCAGTAGCTCCATGCCTCTGCGGCGCTGCGATGGCCCGGATGTACCGTGAATAACGGGAATTCTTAGAGGTTCCCTGAACCTAAAAACGACGTTTAACCGCAGATGAACGCAAATGAATCATGCCGGGGATGCACCGAAGCCATTCACCCTTTCGGTGGGCTGGCGAATACCGGCGGCGCATTGAATATCCGCGTTTATCTGCGTTCATCTGCGGTTAACCGCTTTTTCTAGGATGAACGGGCCGGGCGTTCGGGTCGAGGTGGCGTATGCCGCGCCGCACGCGCAGGCGGTGGCGATCGAGGCGACGCTCGATCCCGGCGCCACGGTCGAGGAGGCGATCCGTCGCTGCGGCATCCTCGCGCGCTTTCCGGAAATCGATCTTGCGCGCAACCGTGTCGGGATCTTCGGTGAGCCCGTGCGCCTGAATGATCCGGTGCGGGATAACGACCGGGTGGAGATTTACCGCCCCCTGGTCGCGGACCCCAAGGAGGCGCGGAGGCAGCGCGCGGGAGTGAGGAAGGCCGCGCGCCGCTAGGCTACAGCGCCCGCGACGGCGGGCGCAGCGGGGCGGAGGCGTCGGGCGATTCCTGCGGAGCCGTCTGCGCGGCGGCGGGGCCGGGGCCCGCGAATCCGGTCGCGGGCGACGTTGGCCCGGGGGCGTTGCCGTCGATACGCGCGAGCGCATCGTTCCGGAACACGACGGTGAGCCGGTGCGTCTGCGGTGCCGGATCGCCGCCTTTCTTCAGGGAATAAAAATAATCCCACCGATCCGGATGGAATGAGTCGGCGATGAGCGGCGTGCCGAGCGCGAAACGCACCTGGCTCTTCGTCATGCCGGGCTTGAGCTTCTCCAGCATTTCCTGGGAGACGACGTTGCCTTGCTGGACGTCGATCTTGTAGGCGCTGACGCAGCCCGCGAGCAGCGCAGCGGCCGCGAGCAGCGCGGCGAACGGAAACGAACGCATTTTTTTGAAATATTCCGGACGGGTGATTTACACTGCGAGCATGATAACCCAGAACGGTTCCGCGGGTACACCTTAAAACGGGTCCCGCAGATCCAGCAGCCCATGGCCCACACGCGGAACACCGGCGGCGCGCCCGCCGACCTCAAGAAGGCCGGCCTCAAGGCGACGCTCCCGCGCCTGAAAATCCTGACGATCCTCGAGGAGTCCAAGGACCGGCACATGACCGCCGAGGATGTCTACAAGCGGCTGCACGAGTCCGGCGAGGACGTGGGGCTTGCCACGGTCTATCGCGTGCTCACCCAGTTCCAGGAGGCGGGGCTTGTGATCCGGCACCACTTCGAGGGCGGCCGCTCGGTGTTCGAGTTCAACGCGGGCGGGCACCACGATCACATGGTGTGCGTGGAGTGCGGCAAGGTGTTCGAGTTCTACGACACGGAGATCGAGGAGCGCCAGCGCCGCATCGCCGAGAAGGCCGGTTTTCACTTCGACGACCACTCGCTTTATCTCTTCGGCGTGTGCGCGGGCATGAGAAAGCACGGGAAGTGCTCGAAAAAATAATGCGGAGTTCGGAGTGCCGAATGCGGAATCGGTGTCCGATTTTTACGCCGTACTCCGCATTCAGGCCCATCGCGTGCCCGTGTGGGAAAGAACAGGACCGGTCGCGCGACCGGACCCTGTAATTCCGGTTCAAGGACGCATTTGAAGTGCGGCGGAGATTCGTCATGATCCCGCCCATGACAGCTCTTTCTGTCGAGCCGCCTCCGGCGGCGTCTAAAAGCTACTTGTGGGTGGCTGACCCACGGCAGGTGTCTTTCTTTTACGCGGCCAAAAGAAAGTCACCAAAGAAAAGGCCGCCCCGGAGCCACCGGCCGCTTCGCGGCTTCCTGTGCTGTGCAGGGATGCACGAATG
>MFSU01000063.1 GCA_001785115.1 Candidatus Muproteobacteria bacterium RBG_16_65_34 | reverse complement strand
GCAGACTACGCGCCTCGGGCTCGAACAGGAGGCGAGCGACACCCCCGATTCTTGCTGCGATGCTCGGCGGCGGCTACGGGGACCCAAAAAGCAACACCCATTTGGCCGTTGCCGTTCACAGATGTCTCAGACCAGCAGGTCCTATCTATCCGGCACGGCCTGATGGGTTTTGTTCCGATCCCCGTCGGAGCGAGCCGAGCAGCGGAGCGCCCCCAAGGGGTGTCGCGCGCCTCCTGTTCGAGCCCGAGGCGCGTTTTCTGCGCCCGGCGAGTTAGGCGCGCGCTTGGGGGCGCGAGCAGCGCAGGGCACCGCACATGTTTTCCATGTGCGGCGAAGCGACCGGGGCGTGTTTCTTTTGGTAGCTTTTCTTTGCACGAGCAAAGAAAAGCTACCTGCCGTGGGTCAGCCACCCACAAGTAGCCGTTCAATCATCGCCGCAGGCGATTCGACCGAGAGCGCTGTCACGGGTGGGATCATGGCGAATCTCCGCCACACTTCAAATGCGTTCTTGACCCGGAATTACAGGGTCCGGTCGCGCGATCGGTCCTGTTATTGCCCACGCGGGTACGCGATGAGCCGCAATTCAGATGGACGGGATTTCGAGGGTTAAGGGGATTCCTGTTTTACGCCTTCACGTCTTTCCTGCCTGTGCGTTGCACGCAGACAGGGCGGCGAATAGTCATACGCAATCGGAACTTCCCTATTCGCCCAACTCGAATGCTGTGTCCCCGCCGACCAGGGTATGTGTCACGCGCCCGCGTAGCTCCCGGCCGAGGAAGGGCGTGTTGCGGCCGCGCGAGACCATGTTCTCGGCGGTAAGCGTCCGGCGTGCCTCGGGATCGAAGATGCAGACATCGGCGGTGGCCCCGACGCCCAGGTGCCCCGCATCCACGCCGAGGATCCGCGCGGGCTTCACCGTCAACATCGCGATCGCCTGGTTGAGCGTCAGCAGATTCTCATCCACGAGCCTCAACGTGAGCGGCAACAAGGTTTCGAGCGCCGAGACACCGGGTTCGGATTCGGCGAACGGGGCGAGCTTGGCGTCCGGTTCGTGCGGTTGGTGATCGGAACAGATCGCCGCGATCGTGCCGCGCTGCACCGCCGCGCGCAGACCCTCGCGGTCCTGCAGCGAGCGCAGCGGCGGCAGCACATGGCACTGGGTGTCGAAGAATCCGATATCGTGCTCGGTCAGGTGCAGGTGATGCGCGCTCGCATCGGCCGAGACGGGCAGGCCCCGCCCCTGCGCCCGCGCGATCATGGCCACGGCGCGCGCGCTCGAAAGCCCGCAGAAGTGCGCGCGCACGCCGGTCTGCTCGATGAGCGCCAGATCGCGCGCCACGCCCACGATCTCCGCGGCTTCCGGGATGCCCGGCAGCCCCAGGCGCGTGCTCACCTCGCCCTCGTGCATGCAGCCGTTTGCGTGCAGCCACGGGTCTTCCGAGTGCAGGAACACGGTGAGATCGAAGCTCGCGGCATACTCCAGCGCGCGGCGCATGACGAGCGTGTCGGTCACGGGCGCGAGCGCGTTGGTGAGCCCGACACAACCCGCGTCGTTGAGCGCGCGCATGTCGGTCAGCTCCATGCCGGCAAGTCCCTTGGTGAGCGCGCCCAGTGGATGGATGAAGGCGAGCCCGAAGCGCCAGGCGCGATGCTGGATCATCTGCGCCATCGCCGGGGTGTCGATCACCGGGTTGGTGTCCGGGGGACAGCAAAGCGTGGTGATGCCCGCGGCGACGGCGGCCTGGACCTCGGATTCGATCGTGGCCTTGTACTCAAGACCCGGCTCGCGCAACCGCGCGCGCAGGTCCACCAGCCCGGGGCAGACGATCCGGCCCTTGGCGTCGAGGATCCTCTCGGGTTTGAAGCCCTCGGGCGCCTTGCCCACGCCGACGACGAAGCCCTCGTCGTCGATGTAGAGATCCTTCTCGGCGTCGACCAGATTGGCCGGGTCGACCAGGTGCCCGCCCTGGATCAGCAGCCTCATGCCGGCCTCCCGCCTTCCGCCGGCTCGCGCCCGCCGAGGACCAGGGCCATGATCGCCATGCGTACCGCAATGCCGTTGGTGACCTGCGGCAGGATCACCGACTGCGGCCCGTCGGCGACCGCGGAGTCGATCTCCAGTCCCCGGTTCATCGGCCCGGGGTGCATCACGATCGCATCGGGCTTGGCGCACTCGAGCTTCCCGGGCGTGAGGCCGTAGAGGTTGAAGTATTCCTGCTCGCTCGGGATGAGCGCCCCGCGCATGCGCTCGCGCTGCAAGCGCAGCATCACGATCACGTCCGCGTCGTCGAGTCCCTCGCCCATGTCGGTATAGGACCGGACGCCCAGGGTCTCGACCGCGGTCGGGAGCAGCGTGCGCGGGGCGATCACGCGCACCTCGGGCACGCCCAGGATGTCGAGCACGCGGATGAGCGAGCGCGCCACCCGCGAGTACAGAATGTCGCCGACGATCGCGACCTTGAGATTCTCGAAGCCGCCCTTGTGACGGCGAATGGTGAAGGCGTCGAGCACCGCCTGCGTGGGGTGCGCGTGCGCGCCGTCGCCGGCGTTGATGATGTGCACGTGCGGCGGCACGTGCGCGGCGATCAGGTAGGCCGCCCCGGCCTGGTTGTGGCGCACGACGAACAGATCGGTGTGCATCGCCTCGAGGTTGCGCACGGTGTCGAGCAGGGTCTCGCCCTTGGCGGCGCTCGAGGCGCCGACATTGAGGTTGATCACATCGGCCGAGAGGCGCTTGGCGGCGATCTCGAAGGTGGTGCGCGTGCGGGTGCTCGACTCGAAGAACAGGTTGACCACCGTCTTGCCGCGGGCGAGCGGCACCTTCTTGATCTCGCGCTCGCCGACCGAGATGAACGACTCGGCGATGGTGAAAATCTCCAGGATGGTTTCGCGGGAAAGGCCGTCGATCGTCAGGAAATGCCTGAGCCGGCCCTGAGCGTCGAACTGGAGGTTTCCCGTCATCCGCCGGTCTCCTGAACGGCGAGCGCGAGCGGCTCGGGCCCGACGAGCTTCACGTGCTGGTTCTTGTTCAGTTTCATATGGGCGCCCACGACCTGGGCCTCGATCGGGAGCTCGCGCCCGCTGCGTTCGATGAGGACCGCGAGCGTCACCGAGGCCGGGCGCCCATAGTCGAAAATCTCGTTCAAGGCGGCGCGGATGGTGCGGCCGGTGTGCAGCACATCGTCCACCAGGATCACGTGCCGGTTCTCGATGTCGATCGGCAGGTTCGAGGCCTTGACCTGCGGGTTCACCCCGATGCGGGTGAAGTCGTCGCGGTAGAAGGAGATGTCGAGGCTCCCGAGCGGGTCCTCGAGGTCGAGCAGCTTGTGCAGGCGACGCGCCACCCACACGCCCCCGGTGTGGATGCCGACCATCGCGGGGCGGCGCGGGCCGAGCGGCGTGAGCCCCTCGGCCATGTGCGCGAGCGCGGTCTCGATGTCAACGTTCGGGTTCACGGCGGTCGGGGAGCTCATTCAGAAACGCCTGGAGGATGGTCTGGGCGGCGAGCTTGTCGAGGTGGCGCTTGTGGCGGGTGCCGGCAACGCCGGCCGCGTACAGGGTCTGTTTCGCGGCCAGCGTGGTCAGGCGTTCGTCCACCATATGTACCGGGAGATTGTAGCGGTCCTTGAGGCGTTCACCAAATGCCCGGGCGGTGCGGGTCATGGGGTTGGGGGTCCCGTCCATATTGAGGGGCAGGCCCACCACGAGCGCCCCGGGCGTCCACTCGCGGATGAGCCGCTCGATATGCGCCCAGTCCGGGGCGTTTTTGCCCATGTGTACGGTGGCCAGCGGCTCGGCCAGACGCGAATGCGTGCTCCCGACAGCGACCCCGATGAATTTTTTCCCGTAGTCGAAGCCGAGGAAGGTCGCCATTATCCAGATACGAGGGGCGAGGTACGAGGGGCGAGGGGCGAGACCCGAGGATGGATGGCGCGGCTGTTTCTTGGCCGTTGCCCTCGTATCTCGTATCTCATATCTCGTCCCTTCTTAGGCATGGCCTGCCTCGCCGGACAGGGTGTTCATGTCCACCCCCATCAGCTCGGCCGCGGCGCGCCAGCGGCTTTCCACCGGCGTGTCGAACAGGATCCGGTGGTCGGCCGGGCCGGAGAGCCAGGAGTTCTCCGCGATCTCGCGCTCGAGCTGGCCTGCGCCCCAGCCGGCGTAGCCGAGCGCGACGAGGTAGCGCGCGGGTCCGCGGTTCTGTGCCAGGGCCTCGAGGATGTCGCGCGAGGTGGACACGCCCAGGGTTTCGGTCACCGCGAGCGTGGCGTCCCACGTGCCGAGCGGCTCGTGCAGCACGAAGCCGCGATTGCCCTGCACCGGACCGCCGAGGTACACCGGCGCCTCGCCATGCGCCGCCCCGGCGGTGTCGATGTTCAGTTGCCCGAAGATGTCGCGCAGCTTGAGATCGGTCATGCGGTTGATGACGACGCCCATCGCGCCCTCGGTCGAATGCTCGCAGATGAGCGTGACCGTGCGCGCGAAATTCGGATCCACGAGGCCCGGCATCGCGATCAGGAAATGATTGGTGAGTAAGCCGTCTTCCATGTTCCCTAGTATCCGGCAGCGGCGGGTGGCGGACAAGATTGAAATGGGCAGGATTTACGGCACTACGGCAAGAATTAGACAGGATTAACAGGATTTACAGGATTTACAGGATTAAACCAAGAACTGCAGATGCAAGCCACAGAGCTCACAGAGAACACAGAGATTCAAGACATCGCGGTATCGGGCGAGCTCACCCGTTGGGTGAACGCACCAAGGCTGACAACCCGATGATTTTTCTCTGTGACCTCTGTGCTCTCTGTGGTGAACTGGTTTTTTTAGGTTAAATCGTAGCTTCCCGCTTTTAATTTTCGCCTTTTAGCTTTTAATCCTGTAAATCCTGTTAATCCTGTCCATTACTTTGTTCCCGCTGCGGCCGTCAGTACGCGCTGAGGGTCTCGTTGAACGTCCAGGTGCGCGTGATATGCAGGATATCGGTCTCGGCGCGGATCTCCGGCGGAAACGGCGCAAACGGCGCGGCGAGCTCGACGATGTGCACGGCGGCGTCGTCCAGGACCTTGCGGCCGGAGCTGCGCTGCACCGAGACGCTGTGCACGCTGCCATCGATGTTGAGCGCCACATCCAGCACCAGATTGCCGGCGAGCTGGCGCCGGCGTGCTTCTTCGGGATAGTTGAGGTTCCCGATGCGCTCGATCTTGGCGCGCCAGGCGTCCATGTAGGCGGCGTATTTATATTCCTGCGTGCGGGCATTGAGATACTTGCGCCGCGGGCGTTGCTGCAACTCCTGCCAGTTGCGACTGATCTCGGCATTGAGACGCGCACGCTCCGCGCGCGTATCCTCGGGCAGCCCCAGGGACGGGGATTGCATCTGTAGATCCCGTTTCTCCGGCTGGGCCGTCTGGCCGCGAATCTTGCGCTCCGCCCTCTGGGTCATGAGCTCGGTTGCCTCGCGCGTCGCAGCCGGCCTCTGCGGGGCCGCGTGCAGCACCGGGAGTTCCCGGTTGTGCTCGGCGATTTCGCGAACGGGCAGGGGGTTGCGCGCGATCTCGGGTTTGTCCGTGTCGCCGCCGCCGTCCTGGTTGGCCTGGGCGAGGAACTCGGGGTGTTTCGGCGCCGTGTCGCTCGCCGTCTGCACCAGCGTGATTTCGAGCGTCGGCAGTCCCTCCAGGTCGCGCAGCTTCGGCCAGCTGAAGGTCAGCCCGAGAACGACCGCGATGTGCACGAGCACGGAGCCGAACAGGCTCAGCCCGAAGCGGTCGTTCGACGAAAGCGTATCGAGTGCGGCGGCGGGTTGCATGGTCGGCGGGCGGATTCGACGCTCCGGTAACACTACGGAAACAGATTATACCCTATGCGGTTGCGCCCGCCGTGCCTCGCCCCCGACGCCGGAACCGGAGTCCCGTGCGGCGGCGACCGGCTCGCGACGGTCGCATCCCCGCTACGCGGGGCCCCTGCTTCCCGCGCGCACTCGTTGCTCGATGACGTCGAGCAGGAGCGCGGCGATGTCGAGGCCGTAGAGCCGGTCGAGCTCGCGGATGCAGGTGGGGCTCGTGACGTTCACCTCGGTCAGGTAGTCGCCGATCACGTCGAGCCCGACGAAGAGCAGGCCCAGCGCGCGCAGCCGCGGGCCCACTTCGGCGCAGATTGAGCGGTCGCGCGCCGAAAGCGGCACGCCGACCCCGCTCGCCCCGGCGGCGAGATTGCCGCGGGTGTCGCCCGGCGCCGGGATGCGCGCCAGCGCGTACGGCACCGGCTCGCCGTCGATCAGGAGGATGCGCTTGTCGCCCTGCGCGATCTCGGGGAGATAGCGTTGCGCCATGGTGAAGCGCGTGCCGCGCTCGGTCATGGTTTCGAGCACGACGCTCGTGTTCGGATCGTCGCGGCGCAGCCGGAAGACCGACCGCCCGCCCATGTCGCCCAGGGGCTTCACGACGATCTCGCCCTGCTGCGCGAGGAACGTCCGGATTCCGGCGATGTCGCGCGTGACCAGCGTCGGCGGCGCGCACTGCGGGAACCAGGCGGCGAAGAGCTTTTCGTTCGCGTCGCGCAAGGACTGCGGCTTGTTCACCACGAGCACCCCCTTGGCCTCGACGCGCTCGAGCAGATACGTGGTGTAGACGTACTCCATATCGAAGGGCGGGTCCTTGCGCATGAGGATCGCGTCGAGCTCGGCAAGCGGCCCGGTACGCTCGGCGCCGAGCTCGAACCAGCCCTTCGGATCGTCGCGCACGGTAAGCGCGCGCACGCGCGCAAACGCCTCGCCGTCGCGCAGGAACAGATCGCCCTGTTCCATGTAGCGGATCGCCCAGCCGCGCGCCTGGGCCTCCAGCAGCATCGCGAAGGTGGAGTCCTTTTTGATATGGATGGACCCGATCGGGTCCATGACGACGCCCAGCTTCATAGGTACGAGGGGCGAGAGACGAGATACGAGTGGTGGAAGAAAGAAGGCGTCATGATTTTCCCTCTCGCCCCTCGTCCCTTGTATCTCGTGCCTCGTGCAGTTCGCGTCCTGCCGCCACGGCCGCGAGCCGCGCGATGACGCCGTAGGCGTAGAAGCGGTTGGGGTTGGCCTGGGGCGGCGTGGTGGGGTCGGGGTAGGCACAGGGGCCGGCGAAGGCGAGCGGCTCGAAGTGCATGCCGGGGGCGTTCAGGTTCTCGTCCGGGCCGCGCTCGGTGTGCACCCGGTAGAAGCCGCCCACGACGTAATGGTCGATCATGTAGACCACGGGTTCGGCCACGGCGTTTGCTACCCCCCAGGTCTCGAAGGTGTAGACCCCCTCCTGAACGAGCACATCGGTGACTGCGTGACCTTCCTTGGTGCGCGCCATCCGGGTGCGTTGTTTGCGGTTGAGCGCACGCACCTCGTCGGCGCTCTTTACCGCCATGATGGCCATGCCGTACGTGCCGGCGTCGGCCTTGACGAAGACGAACGGCTCCTGATCGATGCCGTATTCGCGGTACTTGGCGCGCGTCGCCGCGAGCACCTCCTCGACGTACGCGACCAGACACTCCTCGCCCTCGCGTTTCTCGAAATTTATTCTTCCGCATTTCCGGAAAACGGGGTTAATCAACCACGGGTCGATGCCGATAAGCTGTGCGAACTCGGCGGCGAGGCGCTGGTAATGGGCGAAGTGATCGGATTTGAGGCGGTTGCACCAGCCGAGCGCAAGCGGCGGCACCACCGGCTGGGCGAGGCGCTCCAGAATGGGCGGGCGTCCGGCCGAGAGGTCGTTGTTGAGCAGGACAAAACAGGGCTCGAACTCGCCCACCCGGACCTTGTCGCCCTCGCGGCGCAGGGGCTCGAGCAGCACCGATCGGCCCGAGGGCAGCTCGACGGTCCTGGGCTTGCCGAGATCGGGGAGCAGGGAACCCAGGCGCACGTTGAGGCCGGCCATGCGCAGAATCTCGGTGAGCGTTGCCAGGCTTTCGAAATAATGCAGGTTGCGCGTATGGTTCTCGGGGACCAACGCCACGCCCTTGGCCTGGGGGCAGATGCGCTCCACCACGGCCTGGACCGCCTGCACGCACAGGGGGCGAAAGGCGGGGTTTAAGTTGTTGAAACCGGCCGGAAACAGATTGGTGTCCACCGGGGCGAGCTTGAACCCGCTGTTTCTCAGGTCTACCGAGCAGTAGAAGGGGGCTGGGGTCTCTCGCCACCGGGCGCGGAACCACTGCTCGATATTCGTTTGCTCCTGCAAGAGCAGCGTCTCGATCCGTTGCAACGGCCCGCTCAGGGCGGTGGTCAGATGGGGTACCGGCAGTAGCGATTCATTGCCCATATCGGCGCGGAAGTTTCCTGTCCTTAACAGCGTTCCATGGTAGCGTAAACGCGCGGCTTAAGGCCAAATCCGGCAAATGGCACCGGTGCGTTCCATGCTGTACGCGGGCTCTCTGGCGCGGCGGGGGGGGAAGGGTCTGGGCCTGCCTCCAAGGGCCGTGTCACCGGCTCGGGCCGTCGGGATGACAATGAGCTATTATATTCAGATCGAGGGAACGGTGAGACGGGTCTGCATGGATTTTCAATACTATTTGTGCTACGAAATCATTACCCTAGGGGAAAAATTGCACAAGTTACCTCACCAGGCGGCTCGTTGCCTGCGCCGGCCGGGCAGACAGGGCCATGACGTGTGCAAATGTTAAGGGTGGATCAGGTGAGCATTAAGGTCATGATTATCGATGACAGCAATACGATCCGCCGCACCGCGGAGGCGTTGTTGAAGAAGGCGGGCTATGAGGTGTTCACGGCGGCCGACGGGTTCGAGGCGATGTCCCTGATCACCGACCATCACCCGGACATTATTTTCGTCGACATCATGATGCCGCGGCTGGACGGCTACCAGACCTGCCAGCTCATCAAGAGCAACAAGAAGTTCAGGGACACGCCGGTCATCATGCTTTCGAGCAAGGACGGCCTGTTCGATCGCGCGCGCGGGCGTATCGCGGGCTCCCAGGAGCACGTGAACAAGCCGTTCACCCAGGAAGAGTTGATCGACGTGATCAACAAGTACGTGCATTGACGCACGTCGGGAAACAGAACCAATAACCGGAGTTTGAGATATGGCGATTAAAAATGTGATGGTGGTGGATGATTCCGCAACGGACTCCCATCTGTTGAGCGAGATCCTCAAGAAGAACGGGTACGCCGTGACCACGGCGGCGAGTGGCGAAGAGGCGATCATCAAGTCCAAGAGCGACAAGCCCGACCTGATCCTCATGGATATCGTGATGCCGGGCATGAGCGGCTTCGAGGCCACGCGCGCGATCTCGAAAGATCCCGCGACCGCGGCGATCCCGGTGATCATCTGCTCGACCAAGGGCCAGGAGACGGATAAGGCCTGGGGTCTGCGGCAGGGCGCGAAGGACTACATCGTCAAGCCGATCACCGAGAAGGCCTTGATGGAGAAGATCAAGGCGCTGTAAGACGATGGCGAAGGTCTCGCACGACCCGTTCGACCTGCTGCAGCGCATGCAGCAGGAGAGCATGGAGCACGCGCCGGCGCTCCCGCAGGAGACCGAGGCCGCGGTGCTGTGGTCGGGCGTGGGATTTCGGCTCGGGGACATGCGGCTGGTAACGCCGCTCGATCACGTGCTGGAGGTGCTGCCGTGTCCGTCGATGACGTTGGTGCCGGGGGTGAAGTCCTGGTTGAAGGGGGTCGCCAATGTGCGCGGCAACCTAATCACGATCATCGACCTGTCGGAGTTTTTCGGCAAGCCGGCGGTGTTCCTGGACGACCGGGTCCGGCTGATGATTATGGGTATCCCGGGGCTCAATACGGGATTGCTGGTGAACGAGGTGCTGGGGTTGCGGCACTTCGACGAGGAGCTTGAGCGGCAGGATCTCTCGGGCCTGGACGACCCGGTGCTTGCGCATCTGAACGGGGCGTTCCTGCGCGACAACGTGTTGTGGGGCGTCTTCGACATGAAGTCGCTGGCCGAGAGCCTGTCCTTCAAACACGTCGCGGCCTGAGACGCAGCGACGCGAACACAAACAGGGGTTACGACCTAACAGCAGACGGGGTGAGGAACCATGGCGAAAGCAAAGCGGGACAATCTGATCGATCAGCCGTCCGAGGACATCATCGACCTGTCGGAAGAGTCGCTCGCGCTACCGGCCGGGGGGCAGGCCGCCGGGGGCGGGAAGTCGAGACTCGCGCGCTTCACCGGCGGACTGAAGGGCATGTTTTCCGGGTTGCCGTTCCTCATCGGCGGCATGGCGATCGCGATCATCGCGCTGGTCTGGCTGTTCGTGGTCAACACGCAGCGTTCGGAGCGCGAGTCGAGATACATCGAACAGTCCTCGCAGCTCCTCATGCTCTCGCAGCGCATCGCCAAGGACGCGCGCGAGGCGGTGCTCGGCCAGCCCAGCGCCTTCAAGACGCTCAAGGACTCGCGCGACCTCTTCGACAAGATCGTGACCGTGCTCAAGGACGGCGACCCCCAGCAGGGCGTGCCCCCCACTCCGCTGGAGCTGGCGCCGCCGCTCGATGGGGTCATCAAGCTTTGGGCGCCCAAGGCGAGTGAGGGCGTGCGCGCGCAGGTGGACCAGATTCTGGCGCTCGAGAAGTCGCTGTTCAACATGCACGACTCGGTGATGGCGATCAACCAGACGAGCCCGCAGCTGCTCGCCATGTACGACGAGGTGGTGGAGCTCGGCGAGAAGGCGGGTCTCAAGTCCCGGCAGCTCTATCTCGCGAACCGCCAGGGCATGTTGAGCCAGCGCATCGCGAAGGACGTGAACCTGTTCTCCCAGGGCGGCAACGAGGCGGCGGTCGCGGCGGCGCAGTTCGGCAAGGACGCCAAGCTCTTCCGCGACACCGAGGCCGAGCTGCGCAAGGCCTCGCCCAAGGGCTTGGTGCCCAAGCTCGACGAGGCGGCCGGTGTGTTCGCCGAGATCAACACCCACGTCGAGAGCATCCTGGGCAACGCCGCGGAGCTGTTCGTCTCGCAGCGCGCCTCGCAGGTGGTTTTCGAGCAGTCCGACCCGCTGCTCAAGAAGTCGAGCGAGCTGGTGGACGCCTACTCCGCCCTGGGCAAGGAGCGCGTAAACCTGCTCTACGCCATCGTGGTCATGGGCGCCGTGTCGCTGCTGTTCTTCGTGCTCCTCGGGCGCAAGCTCGTCGTGGACGCGCGCGAACGCGCCCATCAGAGCGCCGAGCAGAACCGTTCGACGCAGGACGCGATTCTGAAGCTGCTCGATGAGATGGGCGACCTCGCGGACGGCGATCTCAGCATTCAGCCCGAGGTGACCGAGCAGATCACGGGCGCCATCGCCGACTCGATCAATTACGCGGTGCGCGAAATGCGCAGCCTCGTGGCGCGCATCAAGAACACGGCCGCGCAGGTGACGGTGGCGTCCGAGAGCTCGCGCCAGACCGCGACCGAGCTCACCGAAGCGGCGCTGCGGCAGGCGGCCCAGATCACCGAGACCACCGACCGTGTCAAGACGATGGCGCGCTCCATGGAGGACATGTCGAAGAGCGCCGAGCGCTCCGCCGAGGTGGCGCAGGGCTCGGTGACCACCGCCAAGCGCGGCGCGCTGGCGGTGCAGGAAACGATCAAGGGCATGGACCAGATGCGCGAGCAGATCCAGGAGACTGCGAAACGCATCAAGCGCCTGGGAGAATCCTCGCAGCAGATCGGCGAAATCGTCGAGCTCATCAACGACATCGCCGAGCAGACCAACATCCTGTCGTTGAACGCCGCGATCCAGGCGGCGATGGCGGGCGAGGCGGGCCGCGGGTTCGCGGTGGTGGCGGACGAAGTGCAGCGGTTGGCGGAGCGCTCGGCCGAGGCGACCAAGCAGATCGGCGAGCTGGTGAAGACGATTCAGGCCGACACCAACGAGGCGGTGGCCTCGATGGAGCAGGCGACCCACGGCGTGGTCGAGGCCACGCGTCTCGCCGACGCCGCGGGGCAATCGCTCGGCGAAATCGAATCGGTATCCGAGCAGCTTTCGAATCTGATCGTATCCATCGCGCGCGACGCGAGCCGCCAGTCCCAGACCGCGACCGACGTCTCGGGCAGCATGGCGAAGATCCAGGAGACGACGACCCTGACCTCCTCGGGCTCGCGGCAGACGGCGGAATCCATCGGCAAGCTTTCCGACCTTGCGCGCGAGCTCCAGGCCTCGGTCGCGGGCTTCAAGCTGCCGGCCTAGGTCAAAGGGGCGAGGGGCGAGGGACGAGGGAGATCGGGCTATTCCTTCCCTCGCACCTCGCCCCTCGTATCTCGTACCTGTATTGACATGAGTACGCACAGCAAAGTCGACCCGAGCACCCTGAGCTGGGTCAAGACCGAGATCGACGAGACCTTGAAAGAGGCACGTCTCGCGCTGGAGTCGTTCGCCGAAAATCCCTCCGATAAGACGCGGCTGCGCTTCTGCATCACCCATCTGCACCAGGTGCTCGGCACGCTGCTGATGGTCGAGCTCGATGGCGCGGCGCTGCTCGCGCGCGAGGCCGAGGCGCTCGCCGAGGCCGTGCTGCACGACAAGGCCGAGGCGGGCGCGCGCGTTTTCGAGGCGCTCACCCGCGTCATCGCGACGCTGCCGGATTATCTGGCGCGGTTGCAATTCGGCCAGCCGGACGTACCCCTCAGGCATCTGCCGCTCATCAACGAGCTGCGCGCGGCGCGCCGCGCCGAGCCGCTCAGCGAAGGCGAGCTGTTCTCGCCGGATCTCTCGGTGCGGCCCGCGCCGTCGGCGCACGCGCAGGCGAGCCTCTCGCTGCCCGAGTTCGGCGTCCTGGCCAAGCAGTTGCGTCCGACGTTCCAGTCGGCGCTCCTAAACTGGTTGCGCGACGTCGTCAACAAGACGCCACTCGCCGAAATTATCGGAGTGCTCGAGCAGTTGCAGGTGCCAACCGCCTTGAGCGTGCTCGAGCAGTTGTTCTGGGTCGCCGGCGGCTTTCTCGAGGCCTTGAGCGAAGGCGGGCTTGAGGCGAACCCCGAGCGCAAGAAGCTCCTGGCGCGGCTCGATCAGCAGATCAAGAAGCTCATCGACGGGGCGGAGAAATCCGAGTTGCGCCGCTCCTCGGAGGATCTGACGCGCGCCCTCCTGTGGGAGGTGGCGCAGGCCCAGTCGTACGGGCCCAGGGTCGCGCAGCTCAAACAGGCTTTCGGGCTCGACGCCCTGCTCGGGAGCATGGCTGAGGCGGAGGCCGCGACGCAGGAGTCGCCGTCGCCCGAGGTGCTGCAGTCCGTGGCGGCGGCGCTCGCCAAGGAGATTGAGCGTGCGCAGGATACGCTCTCGGCCTACTTCGATCCGGCCCAGACGGGGACGACCTCGCTCGAGCCGCTGCTTGTCGTGCTGCACAGGATGTCCGGCACGCTCGACATGCTGGGCGCGCCTTCGTTGCAGGCGCTTGCCGACGAGCTCTCGGAGACCGCGGGTGCGATCCTCGACGGCCGCATCGGCGACCTCGATGCGGCGGCGATGCCGATGGCCCAGGCCCTGCTGCTGATCGAAAACGGCGTGCGCGACGTGCATCGCGCACCCAGCGAATTAAGCCGGCCGATCGCCGACGCCGTGCAGCGCCTGCGCGCCCTCCACGCGCCGGACGCCGCGGCGCCCGCGGCCGAAGGCCTCGAGGTGAGCGAGGGGGAGCTCACCGAGACCGATTTCAAGCAACTCGTGAGCGTGGTCGCCGCCGAGGTCGGCATCAACCTCAACAGGATCGAAGAGGCGATCGAGACGTTCGCGAAGGACTATTCCAGACCTGAGCTGCTTGCCGAAGTGCCGCCGCTGCTGTCCCAGATTCTGGGCGCCATGCAGATTCTCGGCCAGGAGCGCGCGGCGGAGCTCGTGGTGGCCGCCAAGCAGTGCGTCGAAGACATCCGCGGCGGCGTGCTCGCCCCGAGCCCGGCGATCCTGGACGCCCTGGCGGTCAGCATCAGCACGGTCGCCACCTATCTCGATGGGCTGCATAGCGACCGGCCCAATCTCGACAAGCTTCTGGATGCGGCGTTCCACGATCTGGAGGCCGCACGCGCCCCCTCGACCCCGGCGGCGGCCGGCGCGCTCGACGGGATGCGCGCGCGGCTCGAGGCCTGGCTCAGGGATCCGGGCGATGGTCGCGCCCTCGAGGCCATCCGCGAGGCGCTGGAGCAGCTTGCGGCGGCGCCGGGCGCGGGTCAGGAGAAGGCCGCGCACATCGTCTCCGAGATGAGTAGTCTCCTGCGTCTGGTCGCGGACGGGGAGGCCACGCTCTCGCCCGAGGTCGCCACCACCTTGAGACAGTCGCTCACGACGCTCGAAACGTTTGCCGGGCAGCCGCGCGCGCCGCACGTTCAGCCGGCGGCGCCGGCGAAGAAGGCCCCGCCGGCCGAGGACATCGACGAAGAGATCGTCGGTATTTTCATCGAGGATGCGCGCGAGCAGATCGACACCATCCACCGGGAGCTCGCCGCCTGGCGCGATGACAAGGACAACCAGCAGGCGCTGCTCGAGTTGCGCCGGGCTTATCACACCCTCAAGGGCAGCGGGCGCATGGTGGGGGCGACCCAGATCGCGGAGTTCGCCTGGGCGGTGGAGAATCTGTTGAACCGCGTGCGCGACGGCAGGATCGCTTATTCCGAGGCGGTCCTGCATGTGCTCGATGACAGCCTCGATGCGCTGCCCCAGATGGTGGATCAGCTCGCCGGCGGCGCGCCGCCGGCGGTGGATACGGAGGCGCTGCGCGAGGCGGCGCATGCCCTGGCGCAACCGGGCGCTCCCGCGCTTTCCGCGGCGGCGGCCGTGACCGCGAGATCGGGCGAGGCGCTGCCCGTGCTGGACGGCACGCTGCGCGAAATCTTCACGAACGAGGCGCGCGGACACCTTGTCAATGTCCGCCAGGAGCTCGCCCTGTGCCGCAGCGGCGCGCGCCACGTCTCGGAGAAACTCTTCCGCTCGGCCCATACGCTGGCGGGGAACGCGCGCTCGCTCGGGATTACGATGATGGCCGAGACCTGCTCGGAGACCGAAGGTCTTTTGCGCGCGCTGCGCGCCCACAACCTGGCGCTGAACGACGAGCAACTCGATGTGGTCGTGCGGCTCGAGACCGCGGTATCCGAGCTGGTGGACCTCATAGCCCTCGGCGCCGCTTCCGGCGGCGGTCTGGGCGCACGCTTCGCCCGGATCGCGCACGATGCGCAGCTTCTGTCCGCACATCTGCACGAAACGCCGGCCGAGCTGGTGGAGGAGATCGAAATCACGGCCCCGCCCCCGCCGCCGGAGACCGCCGCCCCGAGCCGCCCGCCTGCGCGCAGCGCGCGGGCAGGCGCGCCGGAGCCGATCGCCGGGGCGCTCGGCCATGAGCGCACCGCACCGGCGGCGGCAAAACCCGCGCCCGCGCCGGCGCCCGACCGGATCGATCCGGAGCTGCTCGAGATCTTCCTCGAGGAGGGCACCGACATTCTGAACGCCGTCGAAGAGACGCTGACCCGCTGGCGCGCCAACCGCGGCGATCGGACGCTGCCGCTCGAGCTCAAGCGCGCGCTGCACACCTTGAAAGGCGGCGCACGCATGGCCGGCGCCATGACCATCGGCGAGCTCGCGCACACGACCGAGAGCCTGCTGCGGCTCGTCGAGGAGCGCAGGCTCGATCCGAGCGCCGAGCTTTTCGACCTGCTCGATGAGGCGCACGACATGCTGGTGTCCATGCTCGCGCGCGTGAAAAGCGGCGCGGGCGTCCCGCCCGGGGCGCGCGCGCTGTTCGAGAAGCTCGCCGTCCTCGTTCCCGGCACCGCGATCCCGGCGTCGGTCCACGAGGTCCCGGCCCCGGTCGCGGGCGACCGGCCCGCGTCGGCGGCGCACCCGGAAGCGCAGGCGCCTGCCGCCGAGCCCGCCCCGCGCGAGGCCGCGCCACCGCCGGAACGCGAGGGGGTGACGCTTGCGGAACTTCCGGACGACCGGCGCGAGACGACCGAGGAGGAGGCCGCCTGGCCGGAGAAGCTCGAGCGTCGCGGCCAGATCAAAGTGGACACCGGGCTCCTCAGCGAGCTCGTCAATTTCGCCGGCGAGGTGAGCATCTCGCGCGCGCGCATGGAGCAGCAGATCTACAGCTTCCGCGACAACCTCGGGGAATTGAGCCGCAACGTCGTGCGCTTCCGCGAGCAGATCCGCGAGCTCGAGATCCAGTCCGAGTCGCAGATCCTCTACCGCGTGCAAGACTCCGCCGAGACGCGCCAGGACTCCGACTTCGATCCCCTGGAGTTCGACCGCTTCTCGCGGTTGCAGCAGCTCTCGCGCGGCCTCGCCGAGAGCCTGCACGACCTGAACACCATCCAGACCAACCTCGGCAACTTCGTGGGCGAGGCCGAGGCGGTGCTGCAGCAGCAGGCGCGCATCAACACCGAGCTGCAGGAGGGCCTCATGCGCACGCGCATGGTGAGCTTCGCCACCCAGGCCGCGCGGTTGCGCCACATCGTGCGCCAGACCGCGCGCGAGCTCGGCAAGCGCGTGGAGTTGGAGCTTAAGGGCGCGGAGGTGGAGGTCGACCGCACCGTGCTCGATCGCATGATCGGGCCGTTCGAGCACATGATCCGCAACTCGGTCGACCACGGCATCGAGTCCGAGGCCGAGCGCCGCCGCCGCGGCAAGCCGCCGTTCGGGCATATCACCATCGCCACCGTCCAGGAGGGCAGCGAGGTCGTGATCCGTTTTTCGGACGACGGTGGCGGCCTCAACATCGAGGCGATCCGCGCCAAGGCGATCGAGCGTGGACTGGTCTCGTCCGAGGCCGCGCTCACCGAGGACGAGCTTGTGCAGTTCATCCTCATGTCCGGATTCTCGACCGCGAGCCAGATCACGCAGGTCTCGGGCCGGGGCGTGGGCATGGACGTGGTGCACAACGAGGTAAAGCAGCTCGGCGGTTCGATGGCGGTGAACAGCAAGCGCGATACGGGTACGACCTTCGTCATCCGCCTGCCGCTCACGCTCTCCATCACCCAGGCGCTCATGGTGCACGTGGGCGATCAGCTTTATGCCGTCCCGCTCGCCTCGGTGTCCAACATCGTCGAATTCCCGATCGAGAAACTGACCGGGCTCGCCGTCGGCAAGAATCCGCTGTTCAATTATCAAGAACGCGTCTATCCGTTCATGAGCCTCGGGACGCGGCTCGGCCTCGGCTCGCAGGCGGTTCCCGGCAAGAAGGTCCCGGTGTTGCTCGCGCGCACCGGCACGCGCGAGGTGGCGATCCAGGTGGACGGCCTCAGCGGCACGCGCGAGGTGGTGATCAAGACTCTGGGGTCCCAGCTTTCCGAGATCAAGGGACTCGCCGGCGCGACGATCCTCGGCGACGGGCGCGTGATCCTCATCCTGGATGTGCCGGGCCTGTGGTACCGCGACGATACGATCCGCGTCGAGCACCGCGCCGAGGCCAAGCCGGCCGCGGCCGCGCGCGAGCGCCCGCTCATCATGGTCGTGGACGACTCGCTCACCGTGCGCAAGGTCACCGGCAAGCACCTGCACAAGCGCGGGATGGACGTGATGGTCGCCAAAGACGGCATCGACGCCGTGGAGCAGTTGCGCGACCGCATCCCCGACGTGATGCTGGTGGACATCGAGATGCCGCGCATGGACGGCTACGAGCTCACGACGCGCGTGCGCTCGGATACCAGGTTGCGGCGCATCCCGATCATCATGATCACCTCGCGCGCGGGCGCCAAGCATCGCCAGAAGGCCTTCGAGCTCGGCGTGGACGGCTATATGAGCAAACCCTATCAGGAAGAGGAGCTGCTCAAGAATATCGAGGCCATGCTGTCCAAGAATCCGGTGCAGCCGTGAGCGCGGCCGCCGCGCCGCGGTCGGGGCCGGACCCGGATTACCGCGGTTGCGCGACCCGAGGAACCGCCCTTGGCTGAGCCGAACCAGTATCTGCGGCTGCAATTGCAGGGCGTTCAGTACCTGCTGCCCAGCACCTCAGGCTTCACGATCGAGCAGCGCGAAGGCCTGCTCGCCAACTCCGATCCGGCGAGCCCGATCGTCGCCTGGCGCGCGGTGCGCAACGCGCGCTGGCCGGCGTATTGTCTGGACACGGGCTTGAAGCCCGCGCGGCGCGATGACTGGAGCCGCGCGGTTTTCATCGAGGCGACCCCGCACGCGATCGGGCTTGCCGTCGATGACGTGCACATGCTGCCGCGCGCCGACACCCAGGTCGGACCCTTCACGCCGCTCGGTCCCGCGCCCACGCGCCACGGGCATCTGTTCGCCGGGGTCTGGGTTACGGGCCGGCGCGTGACGCTGGTGTTCGATCCCAAGGCGCTGATCGGCTACCTGCAGGGGCTGGGAGAGTAACGTGCAGCAGAAGACGGCGGCCCGCATCCATGCGCTCGAGATCCCGATCCGCGGGATGTCGCTCCTCATCCCGAGCGCGAGCATCGCCGAGGTGGCGAACGTGCCGGAGCTGGCGTCGATCCCGCTGAGCCCCGCCTGGGTGCTGGGCACGATCGGTTGGCGCACGCTTGCCGTGCCGGTGGTGTCCTTCGAGGTGCTGATGGGGGCGCATGCGGTCGCGCCGGCCCCGGCCTCCAAGGCCATCGTGTTCTACCCGCTGGGCGGGCGCCGCGAGTGGGAGTTCTTCGCGATCCTCTCGGCCTCGGAGCCGCGCCCGCAGGCCGTCGACCCGGGCATCGCGATCGCGGCGACGGCCGCGGACCTGCCGGACTCGCCCTATGTCGCCGCCGGTCTCAAGGTCGGCGACAAGCTCATGCTCATCCCGGATTTCGCGGCGCTGAAAAAGGTGTTTTATCCGTAGCCGGCAGAGAAAAGATACAAGAGAAAGGAGAAAAGTTTTTCAGAAGACGCTCTTTGCTCTTTTTTCTTTACTCTTTTCTCTCATCGTGTAGCGATATCAATCCCCTCCCATGCAACGTCGGCGAGTAAGTCGATCTCTTCTTCGTTAATCACATACGGCGGCATGAAGTAGATCACATCCCCGAGCGGTCGCAGCAGCACGCCCCGCTCCAGGGCGTAGCGGTACACCGCGCGGCCGCGGCGCTCCTGCCACGGATAAGGCGTGCGCGTCTTCTTGTCCTTCACCATCTCGATCGCGAGGATCATGCCTGTCTGCCGCACCTCGGCGACATGCGGATGCCCGGCGAAGTGTGCGGTCGCGCGCGCCATGTGCGCCGCGAGCCGCCGGTTGCGGTTCAACACGTCGTCGTCGCGGAAGATGTCGAGTGTCGCGTTCGCCGCCGCGCAGGCGAGCGGGTTGCCGGTGTAGGAATGCGAATGCAGGAACGCCTTCTGTGCGGTGTATTCGGCGTAGAAGGTCTCGTATACGGCGTCCGTCGTCAGGCACACCGACAGCGGCAGGGTGCCGCCCGTGAGCCCCTTGCCGAGCAGCAGGAAGTCCGGCGCGATGCCGGCCGATTCGCACGCGAACATCGTGCCGGTGCGCCCGAAGCCGACGGCGATCTCGTCGGCGATCAGGTGCACGTTGTATTGGGTGCAGGCGGCCCGCAGCAGCTTCAGATACACCGGATCGTACATGCGCATGCCGCCCGCACACTGGACGAGTGGTTCAATAATCACGGCGCAGGTTTCGTGCGCATGCGCGGCGAGCGCCGCATCCATCGCGGCAAACAGGCGCGTGGAATAGTCGGCGCAAGATTCACCCGGTTCGCGTTGCGAGCAATCCGGTGCTGGGACCGTGATCGCCTTCAACAGCAGCGGCTCGTAGGTTTCCTTGTAGAGCGCCACGTCCCCGACCGAGAGTGCCCCGAGCGTCTCGCCGTGGTAACTGTTGCTCAAGGAAATAAAGCGTGTGCGCGATTCGCCGCGGTTGCGCCAGGAGTGAAAGCTCATCTTGAGCGCGACCTCGACCGCACTCGACCCGTCCGAGGCGTAGAAACAACGCGCGAGTCCCTTCGGCGCGAGCGCCACGAGCCGTTCGGAGAGCGTCACAACCGGTTCGTGGGTGAAGCCCGCGAGAATTACATGCTCCAGCTGCGCAAGCTGCCCGGCGATCGCGGCGTTGATGCGCGGGTTGGCGTGGCCGAAGAGATTGACCCACCACGAGCTGATGGCGTCGAGGTAGCGCCGGCCGTCGTAGTCCTCGAGCCACACGCCTTCCCCGCGCCGGATGGGAATCGGCGGATCGTCCGCATGGTCGCGCATCTGGGTGCAGGGGTGCCAGAGCACGCGCAGGTCGCGCTCGGCCCAGGAACGGTTGGTCATGGGCACATAAGATACGAGATACGAGGTACGAGAGGCGAGGGGATTATGAGAAACGAGGTACAAGATACGAGGTACGAGCGCAATCTTTAGTTACCCCCGCCCCTCGTATCTCGTCCCTGCCTTAATATCCCCAATACCCCCTGAGGACGTTGCCCTGGCCGGCGTAGAGGTCGGGCGTGGCGGGATCGAATTTCGGGAAGCCGATGCCTTGCAGCATCCGCTTGCCGTCCTCGGTCTTGTCGGCGTTGAGCAAGGCCGCGCGCAGCTTCTCACGCAAGCCCTTGTCCAGATGAGGCGCGGCCGAGAGCGCCCAGTGCGGCATCGGTTCGGTCGTCATGACGACCGCGAGGCCACCCGAGCGCGCCATCTGCTGGCTCACGAGCGGTGTGGGCAGGATCGCGGCGTGGACCCGCCCGGCCACCACCAGCTCCATGCCCTCCTCGGCGTTGTCGACCTGGACGATGGCCGGTTGGCGCGTGGGGTTGGGGAACATGGCGCTCAGGCGCACGGCGCCGACGGAGGGCGGGCCGAGCGTCGCGATCGTCTTGCCGGTAAGCTCCATGGGGTCGAGCACCGGGTGGCCTTTGGGCACGACCAGGCTGTAGCTCACCGTGCCGGGGATCTTGGCGAGCACCGTGAAGCCGAATTTCCGGATGCGGTAGTCCGTGAAGTGCGCGGCGTCGAAGACGAGGTCGTAGCCGCTGTTGCGGCGGATTACTTCCCAGTAGGCGATGAAATTGGGCAGCGTGCCGATGAGACATCGGCGGCCCGTCGTCCTTTCGATGAACTCCGCGAGCGGCTGATAGTCCTTGCGGGTCTGCTCCTCGCTCAAGATCGGCTGGATCACGAGCACCAACTCGCCGGGCCCGGGTTTCGGCATCGCCGCGCGCACGGCGGCGACGGCGGCAAGCGCGAGCAGCGTCAGCGCCAGCACGCCGCCCGCCGGATATGGCCGAATCCTGCGTCGGGTTCTTGTCGTCACGCCGCCCCGGCGGCAGGCGGGATACGACGGCGTGGAATCACCATGTCTGCTTCAGGTAATCGCTATAGCCTTTGTAGATTTGCGGCGGTGCCGGCTCGAATCCCTCCGGGAAACCGATTTTTTTCAGCATCTCCTGGCCCTGCGGCGTTTTGTTCGCCTCGAGCAGCGCTTTTTTGATCTTTTCGCGCGTGACCTCATCCATGCCCGACGACGCCGACAGCGTGATGTGCGGCGTCTGCGGCGAGGTGGTGATCGTTGCGATGTCCTTGCCCGCGGCCATGGCCCGGGCCACCAGCGGCGTCGGCACCATGGCGGCCATTACCTCGCCCCCCAGCAGCATCTCCATCGCCTCTTCCGAGCTGTTGACGGGTTGGAGATAGGGCTGGCGCGAAGGATTGGGGAACAGCCGCGCGAGCATGAGCCCGCCCGGGGCGGGCGGGATGAGCGTCGCGATCTTTTTTCCGGTCAGTTCGGAGACGTCCATGATGCCGGAGCTGGAGTGCGCCACCAGGGAGTAGCTCACGAGGCCCGGCACCTTGACCAGCGGGACGAAGCCGTGGTTCTTCATGCGGTACTCGGTATAGAACGGGGCATCGAGGACCAGATTGTATTCCTTGCCCTGCTTCATTTTGTACCAGTACGTGGTGAAGTCCGGCGCGGTCTTGAGCTCGACGGACTTGCCGGTGACGTTGGCGATGTACTCCGCCAGCGGCTGAAAGGCCTTGTACGTCTGTTCCTCGCTCAGGATCGGCTGCACGGCGAACCGGATGTCGGCCGCGCGCGCAGACCCCGGGGCACCGAGCAGCAGCGTCGCTGCCAGCATGACCAGGACGCCGGTACCGCGCGTTCCGCCGGACGTCTCGTTTATCATCGAATCTCCCCCGGTTAGTGACCACGCTGCGGGCTGGCCCCGTTTGTTTTGCTGCTTTTGCCCCGTCCTGCCGCGGACAACTTCGTTCCCGAGCTGTTACATCGACTTCATTCAGTGGAGAATAGGCTTGGTGTCCTTGGCGGTTAGACTGCTTTTTCTAGGATTATAGCCGCTGGGCCGCGCGGCTGTCCCGAGACCGACATGGGGCGCGGCATGGCCCGATTTTCATTGTTTGAAAACGCAAACGGAGTGTATCGATGGCGCGCACAGAAACACCGGTATGTGCATTCGGCGAATCGGCCCCGGATTTTTCCCTTCCCGGCGTCGATGGCAGGACCTGGACCTTGTCCGGTTGTCGCGGCCCGAAGGGGTTGCTCGTGATGTTCATCTGTAACCACTGTCCGTACGTCAAGGCGGTGCGCGACCGCATCGTCCGCGACGCGCGCGAGTTGCAGGACTACGGCATCAACGCGGTCGCGATCATGTCGAACGATCCGCGCGACTATCCCGAGGACTCGTTCGAGAACATGCGGAAGATCGCCGCGGAGCTCGAGTTCCCGTTTCCCTATCTCTGCGACGAGACCCAGGAGGTGGCGAAAGCCTACGGCGCGGTGTGTACGCCGGACTTCTTCGGCTACGACAAAGACTTGAAGCTTCAGTACCGCGGGCGGCTCGACGAGTCGCGCAAGGAGCCGGTGCCGAACGCGCGCCGCGACCTGTTCGAGGCGATGAAGCAGGTGGCGCTCACGGGCCTCGGCCCGAAGGACCAGATCGCGGGTATGGGGTGTTCGATTAAATGGAAGGCAAGCCAATAGCCATTAGCTTATAGCTGTTAGCTAAAGGCTATGGGCTATCGGCTATAGGCTATCGGCTATAGGCTTATCAATGATCGCCGAAGAAACCGTCGGTATGGAACGACACCAAGTCCTGCCCGACCTCGCATCGCTGCGGGCGCTCCTGCGCGACTGCGCGCGCGAGGAGCTGTTGCCGCGGTTCGCCGACGTGCGCCGCCAAGTCAAGCCCGACGGCAGTCTCGTCACCGAGGCGGACATTGCGATGCAGCGCCGCATGCAGCAGGAACTCACGCGGCGCTGGCCGCGGTATGCGTTCCTCGGCGAGGAGATGTCCGCCGTGGAGCACGAGCGGCTCGCCGCGCTCTCGGAGCCGGGGCTGTGGTGCCTGGATCCCCTCGATGGCACGAGCAACTACGCCGCCGGCGTGCCGTTCTTCGCGGTGTCGCTCGCGCTGCTGGTGCGCGGTCGGCCCGAAATCGGCCTGGTGTACGATCCGGTGCGCGATGAATGCTTCACGGCGCAACGCGGCGCGGGCGCGTGGTTGAACGACACGGCACTGCGCGCGCGGGCGATGGGACTGGAGCTGCGCCGCTCCCTCGCCGTGGTGGATTTCAAGCGCCTGGACAGCCGGCTCGCTCAGGAGCTCGTCGCGCACCCGCCCTATGGCTCGCAGCGCAACTTCGGATCGAGCAGCCTCGAGTGGTGCTGGCTCGCGGACGGGCGTTTCCACCTCACCCTCCACGGCGGGCAGAAGCTCTGGGATTACGCCGCGGGAAGCCTGATCCTCGCCGAGGCCGGCGGGAGCGCGCAAACGCTGGATGGCCAGGAGGTATTCGCGCTGGGGCTGAAGCCCCGGTCGGTGGTGGCGGCGCTCGATCCGGAGCTATTCCGCGCGTGGCGCGACTGCCTCGCTAAGGTGCGCGAAACGCCGGGATAACCGCCGAATCCTCAGGACTGAGGCCAAATTCCCGTTTTATGCCTGGATTGCCGGGCCGCTTCGGGCTTGCCCAAAAACTGACCGTGAGCGAAAATGCGCCGGCCTTTTGGCTGGCCGGCTCCGGGCCTCGGGAATCGCCGTCAGGCAAACAAGGCGAAACGGCGATCCCGCAGACAGACGCATAAAAACTGCCGGCTTACCCGGATTATTACCCCTTGGCGTATGGCTGCGTTCCGCCAAAGGGTTTTGCTGTTTGAGCGATCGAGCAGCGGCTCAGGGGCGGAATATCCGGCGCGCAGGCCGGTGATCCGGGCCCCGGGCCCTGGATTCCAGAGTTTCGAGTAACGAGGGTCTAATTCCATGACAGCGAAACCCCACGCCCACAAGGCGGGCGAAGACAAGGCATTGACGAACCGACGCGAGCGGGCCAACGCCATCCGCGCGCTTAGCATGGATGCGGTGCAGAAGGCCAACTCCGGTCACCCGGGCGCGCCCATGGGCATGGCCGACATCGCCGAGGTGCTGTGGAACGACATCCTCAGGCACAACCCGGCGAACCCGAAATGGCCGGACCGCGACCGCTTCGTGCTCTCCAACGGCCACGGTTCGATGCTGCTCTATTCGCTGTTGCATCTCACCGGATACGACCTCTCGATCGAGGACCTCAAGAATTTCCGACAGCTGCATTCCAAGACCCCGGGCCATCCGGAATACGGCTATGCCCCGGGCGTGGAGACCACCACCGGTCCGCTGGGACAGGGCATCACCAATGCGGTCGGCATGGCGCTCGCCGAGAAGGTGCTCGCGGGCACGTTCAACCGCGACGGCCACCACATCGTGGACCACTATACCTATGTCTTTCTCGG
>MFSU01000062.1:5096-17825 GCA_001785115.1 Candidatus Muproteobacteria bacterium RBG_16_65_34 | reverse complement strand
TGTGGGAGGTAAGGGGACGGCCTTGAAGATGATGATAGCTACGCAGTGCGCCCAAGGCCAGCGCCAAAGCTCTAAGCCTGCATGACGGAGTAGACAAAGCCAGCATCTCCTGCCGACCGGTCGTTTTACTTGGGCGCGAACCGCGCGCCGCAACACTCGCCGTCGGTATGCCCCCATCAGCCGCCGTATTCTGCCCCGACTCTGCGAAATCCCTCTGCATCTATCGGGACGAAATAGACAAGGATTGATAGCCGCGCTGAGCGACCGTGCGTTGGATGCAGGTAGTTTCCCGCGGGTGCGGATAAAGTGATCTGTTGACAGATGGGGTTGATTACACAACAATATTCAATAGAGTTTTTGAATAGTTATAGATATATCAATATCTTCAATATGTTCTGGCTTATTATTAATGTAGATAATCATCCTTTATCGCCTCCGCGCACAGCACGGTGTCGTTTTAAACCTGGAAAAAGCAGTTGTCCGCAGATTTCGCAGATTAACGCAGATGAATCATTTGGTTTGAATGACTGCCTGGTGCACCCGTATGGTGAGAGAAGGAGAGTCAATAACATTCTTACTTAAAATCTGCGGATGCAATCGCTGTTTTTTTGGTTAAATGCTTCTGCTTAAACTAACGATCCGAACAATAGGCACATATCATGACCGGTAAAATAATACTGATATTGGGCGGCGGCATCGGCGGCGTAGTGGCTGCGCGTCGTCTGCGCAAACGTCTGGCGCGCGCGCATCGCGTCATTCTCGTCGAGCGTGAATCGCACCACGTGTTTCAACCCTCCCTGCTCTGGCTCATGGCCGGAACCCGCGTGGAAAACCAGATCTCGCGTCCGATTGCGCATCTTGAAAAATCAGGCATCGAGCTGCTGCACGGCGAGATCGAGCGGATCAATCCGAAGACCCGCAGCATCCACGTCGCCGGCCAGGAGATAGCCGCCGATTACCTCGTGGTTGCGCTCGGTGCGGAGCTCGCGCCCGAGACCGTTCCGGGCCTGCGCGAGAGCGGCCACAACTTCTATACACTGGAAGGCGCGCAGACCCTGGATCGGGCGCGCCGTGAATTACGCCAGGGGCACCTCGTGGTGCTGGTCAGCGGCGTCCCGTTCAAGTGCCCGGCGGCGCCGTACGAGGCGTCCATGCTGCTCGAGGCCGATCTGCGCCTGCGCGACGTGCGCGGCCGCGTGAGCGTGGACCTGTACACGCCCGAGCCCGGCCCGATGCCGACTGCGGGGCCAGAGGTTTCGGCGCGGATTCGTCAGATGGTCGAAGGAAAAGGTGTGCGCTTCCATCCCGAGCACGCCGTGACGCATGTGGATCCCGCCAGCCGCCTGATCCACTTCAAGAACGGTGCGACCGCACTCTTCGACCTGCTCGCTTACGTACCGCCGCATCGCGCCCCCGCCGTCGTGCGCGAGTCCGGCCTCACGGGCGAATCCGGCTGGGTGCCGGTCGACAAGCGCACGCTCGAGACTAAATTCCCCGGGGTGTACGCCATCGGCGATGTGACCGGCATTACCCTGGCCAACGGCCGACCCCTGCCCAAGGCCGGCGTGTTCGCACACGGCGAGGCCGAGGTGGTGGCCCACAACATCGTTCGTGCCATCACCGGAAAGGGCGAGCCGCACGCCTTCGGCGGTAAGGGCGCATGCTTCGTCGAAACCGGCGACGGCCGCGCGGGCTTCGGGGACGGTGAATTTTTTGCGGAGCCGGCACCGCAGGTCGAACTGAAACCTCCGAGCCGCTGGCTGCATCTCGCCAAGGTGCTCTACGAGAAGTACTGGCTGTACCGATGGTTCTGACTGGACGGCCACGACCACGAACGCGGCGACATGCGCTACAGTTGGTACAGGAACGCCGCCAGGCCATCCATAGAACCATGGCAAAACACGAATCGCCCAAGAAGCAGCTCTACACGCACTTCGCCCGCGTCTCCAAGGCGATGGCGAGCCCCAATCGCCTGGAGCTTCTCGAAACGCTTGCGCAGGGGGAGCGCTCCGTGGAAAAACTCGCGGACACAACCGGCATGTCCGTCGCCAACACCTCGCACCATTTGCAAGTGCTGCGCGAGGGCGGACTGGTGCGCGCGCGCAAGGAAGGCGTGCAGGTCATCTATCGTCTCTCGGACGACGGGATCCCCGAACTGCTTGCCGGCCTGCGGAGTATCGCGGAGCGCCACGTGGCGGAAGTCGAGCGCATCGTCCGCGAGCATTTCGCCAACGAAGACGACCTCAAGCCCGTCGGCCACGATGAGCTGCTGGCGCTGCTCGATTCCGGTGAAGGCGTGGTGATCGATGTGCGCCCGGAAACCGAATACGAGGCCGGCCATATTCCGGGGGCGGTCAATGTGCCGCTCGACGCCCTGCCCCGGCGCCTCGCCGAGCTCTCGCGCAACAAGGAGGTCGTGGCCTACTGCCGCGGCCCCTACTGCATGCTCGCCTACGAGGCCGTAAAGCAGTTGCGCGAACACGGCCTCAAGGCGCGCCGTCTCGTGGACGGCTTTCCGGAGTGGAGGGCAAACCACCGGCCGATCGCGCTCGGCCGGAAGGCCAAGTAACCGGCAAAACGAGCAACCGCAAAGAATCGAGCTTCAGGCATTATTCCAACGTTCGTATGACGATTCGACCATAGAGGATTCCGCATGAAATACCTGTTCATTCTCAACGACCAACCCTACGGCACCGAGCGCAGCTACAACGGCATCCGCCTGGCGCGCGAGCTGCTGAAAAACAAAGAAGCGGCGAACGAAGTGAAGGTGTTCCTGATCGGCGACGCCGCCTCCTGCGCGAAGGGTAACCAGAAGGTTCCCCAGGGCTACTACAACATCGGCCAGATGCTGCAGATGCTCGCGCACCACAACGCCGAGATCGGCGTCTGCGGCACCTGCATGGACGCGCGCGGGCTCGCCGACACCGATCTCGTCGAAGGGGCCTTGCGCGGCAGCATGGCGGAGCTCGCCTCGTGGACCGACTGGGCCGAGAAGGTGGTCGTCTTTTGACGCCTTTAGTTTCTTAGAGCCTCCGGCGCGCGATCTCGGCGATCTCGGCGTCGGTGAGCAGCACCGGATTGGTCTTCATGCTCGAACCGCGTGCGTTGGCGACAAGCTTCGCCACGTGGTTTTCCGTGACGCCGTAGTCACCGAGACGGCGCAAATTTAACCGCTCGGTCCATTCGGCCAGCTTTTCGACCAGCGTTGACAAGGCCTCCTCCCGATCGCGCGGCGGTTCGTCCGAAAGCAGCGCCCCGATGCGCGCATACTTTTCGAGCGCGGGGCTGTCCGGGGCGCGCTCGCGCAGCGCGCGGAGGTTGACCTCGGTGGCCACGGCGAGGATCGTACCGCACACCACCCCATGCGGTATGGGAAAAAACGCACCGAGCGGCGAGGCCAACCCGTGCACCGAGCCCAGGCCCGCCTGCGCGAGCGTGATGCCGGAAAGGTGCGCCGCGTAGGACATGCATGTGCGCCCGCGTCTTGCCTCCGCGCCATCACCGCCCTTCCAAGCGGCGAAGAAACCCTCGCGCACGGCCTCCATGCCGGAGACCGCCAGCGCATCGGTGAAGGGGTTGGCCTTCATCGAGACATAGGACTCGAGCAACTGCGTGAAGGCGTCCATGCCGTTCGCCGCCATGATCTCCGGCGGACAGCCGGCGAGCAACTCCGGGTCCACTACCGCCACCTGCGCGACCAGCCGGTCGTCACGGAACGACTTCTTGTAGCCGTTCGCGCCCTGCACCGAGAGCACCGCGTTCTTGGTCGCCTCGCTCCCGGTCCCCGCGGTCGTGGGCACGGCAATGAACGGCGTTGCCGGACCCGCGTAAGGAATCTCGCGCCCCACGCCCTCCAGATGATCCATCACCGAGTTACCGGGGATGAGCAGACCCGCGATCGCCTTGGCGGCATCGAGCACGCTGCCCCCGCCGATGCCGATCACCACTTCGATGCGCTTGAATCGAAACGCCGCCACCGCCTCGTCCACAAGCTGCGGCGAGGGCTCGGTCTCGACCGTCATCGCCTCCCAGGTCATGCCGGCCGCGCGTAGGCCATCCTCGAGCGTCCTCCAGTTGGTCGAGGCGCGCAGGGATTTACCGCCAGTCACGAGCAGCGCACGCCGGCCATAACGCGCCGCAATTGCCGGCAGTTCCTTGAAGACGCCGGCACCGAACATGATGCGCGGCAACCGCGCGATGGAGAAATTATTGACCTCGAACATCAGCCTGCGGGAAACAGCCCTTTGTGCGACACACCGACGCGCGGCGCGGCCATCCATGGCGCGACCGCGTCGCGCCATTTCAAATAGTGCGGCGTATTCTTGTGGGCCGCGGCCGCCTCGGCGCTGGCGTAAGCCTCATAGAGGACAAACTTCGTCGGATCGTCGACCGATTGCAACACGTCGAAGCGACGGTTGCCGTCTTCCTTCACCGAGCCCAGGTGATTCTCGCGCGTCGCATTGATGAAGTCTTGGACGTACGCGGGTTTCACCTCGACTTGGACTATCGTGACGTGCATGGATCCTCCGTGCGTGTCAGTCTTGAGTCTTGAGTCTTGAGTCTTCTAATCCTGTAAATCCTGTTAATCCTGTCCATTCTTCTTTTCTTCTTTTTCAGCGCCCGAGATGCTGTTGAATAAACTCCGCCGTGCGTTGCATCGCGTCCTTGGCGGCGAGGTCATCGGCGTAGGTACGTACATTCTCACCACGGAAATCGAAGCCACGGCCCACGCCCGGATACTCGATGAACCGAACCGGCGCGCCGCGCGCCTTGAGCGTGCTCACCGAGGACTCGATGACGCGCTTGCGGTGGTACTGCTCCTGCTCACCGACGAATATGAGCGCCGGAACGTTCAGCGCATCCACCTCGGGCGCATACTGATAAACCTGGGCGGGCTCGGGGGCGTTCGGGTCCTGCATGGCCGGGTAATAGGCGACGTAGCACGCGATGTCCTTGTCCTGGCGTTGCTTGGTGACCGCGAGCTTGAGCGCGTAATAGCCGCCGCGCGAAATGCCGACGGTGCAGATCTTTTTGCCTCGCAGATCCGGCTGCGTCAGCATCGCGTCCAGCCCCTTGTTCAGATCGTCCTCGAGCTGATAGTCATGCTCGACGGGAAACTGCGGGATGAAGCGGCCGGTGTAGAGATCCGGCGCGAACACGAAAAACCCGCGCGCCGCCAGCCGCACGGCGTGCAACCGGGTCCAGTCATCGAGCCCGCGCCGGCCGTGCACGAACAGCACGCCCGGATACCTGCCCGGCTTCCTGGGCCGCGCCACAAACACCGGCACTTCGGTATCGCCGCGCTTGTACGAGAGCTCGCGCGTCGCGACGGGATGATTTTTCGTCTCCGGCAGAACACCGTCCGCCCACCAACCCTCGTCCCACCACCATTCGTTCCGGGCGTTGCGCTCCTGCGCCACGGCCAGCGCACAGCTCCCAAGGAGCGCGAACAGCAACGCCTTCAGCAACATGCCATTTCGCATCGGCCGTCAGACACTCAAAGGTTTGCGATCGAAAGGTTCCGCGGTGAAAACAGTACACGGAAACCGGGAACTGCGGAAGGGCCCGGCGCCGAACGAAACATACCGCCGGGGCGCGATGGAATGGAAGCCGCGGTCAACGCGTCGCGGCGGCCGCGAGCCGCAGATTCACCGAGATGGAACGCTGGCCGCCGCCCTGGTCCGGGCCGAGGACCCGCAGCAGCGGCTCGAGCTCCTGGGCATGCGCGGCCGGGCGCGCGCTGCCGTTGAATTGCAGCGCGCCGCTTTCGGGTCGCCACTGACCCTCGCCCCCGAGCATGAGATCGCCGCGCACGGTCTCGAGCTTGATCTGCGCGAGCTTGCCCTGCCCCGCGAAGCTCAGGCGATAATCGCCGAGCGGCGAGACGCTGCTCAAGCGGCTGCCCGCCCCCTGCCACAGGATCTCCGCCCCACCCCGCACGCCGTCGCCGCCGAATTCGAGCTCCTCGCTTTTGATCTGCACCCGTCCCTGCGCGCCGAAGAGCATCGCGGGCGAATAAAAGGCGACGGCGAGGTCCGCGGGCAGCGTGGCGCTCAGCTCGCGCACCGCGACCTTGCGAAAAGCCAAACCGACCGCGCCGCGCAGATCGGCGTCCGGCGCGCTTATCTGCAGCCGCGTCTGCACCCGCCCGAGCAGAAGCCACCACGGCTCGATACGCCACTCGATCCGACCCAGGCGCCGGTCTTCCTTACTATTGAACGCGATGAACAGCTCGCCCTGCCCGCGCCAGAGGCTGCCGCTCGTCTGTGCAAGCCCGAGCCGCCCCTGGCTGAAGTGCTTGAGTCCCTGCGCCATCCACGCCGAGGGCGCGCCGACAACGAGAAACGCGAGGTAAAAGATCGCGCCGAGGACGAGGTAACGCGTCGTGCGTTTCATAGCGCGGCCCCTCGCAGGAGCAGGCGCGCGTTCACCACGCCGGGCGCGGTCTGGGCGTCGAGGTTCGCGCTTTCGACGCGCACACCGTGTTGCCGGCCGAGATCCGCGAGCCATCCAATGAGCGTGCTGAAGCCCACGCCTTCGAACGTGACGTGCGCGCCGTTCGCGCTCTCCGGCGCCAGGCGCGTGATCTGCCCGCGCAATCCGCGTGCGCCGGCGGTCTGTTCGATGGTCGTAAGGAGATTTCCGGCGCCCGCGGCGGAGGCGGTCGCGCCGCCGGTGCGCAACGTCGCGATCTCCTGCGCCTGGGCGCGCATCGCGGCGAGCTTGGCGCGCTCCTCGGGGACCGCGGCGCGCAGCCGCTTCAAGTCGCGCTGCATCGGCGACCACAGCAGCGCATAAACCAGCGTCGCGACCAGGAATACGCCGCCGACGGCGACGAGCAGCCGCTCGCGCGGCGCCAGCATCATGAACCGCGCGCGCGCCGGCGCGATCCAGGTCTTGAGGCGCGCCGTCTCGGACCGAGCCCATTTCGGAAGCTTGGCCTTCGGCAGCTTGAGCTTCGGCAGGCGCAGCTTCATGACGCCCCCTGCGCGCGCACGCGCAGCTTGCCGTCCACGCCGTTCGGACGGCTGTTGGCGCCGAGCGTCTCGACCTTGAGCCCACGCGCGGAGAGCGCGCTCTTGAGTGTCTCGAGCGCCTGGTAGTCCGGGGCGGTCAACTCAAGCGTGAGGCTGGCGTCGGCATACTGGGTGCTCCTGAGCTGCACGTTCGCGCCGCCCGTGAGCGCCGGCACGGCGCGCGCCAGAAGCGGCAGCAGATCGTTGGCCCGACCGCCGCCGCCCTTGCCCTGGAGCGCGGCCAGATTGCGCTCCATCTGGAGCGCGGGGTCCACGACCACCTTGGCCTCGGGAAAGGCCCGACGAAACAGATCCGTCATCTCCTGTTGCTGCGCCGTGTGCTCACGGGCGAGGAGCCGCCACTCCACCAGATCCGAGACGAACCCAAGGAGCAGCCACAGACCGATAAGGAGCGCCGCGGGTTTGAACATCCGCGCGGTCTCGCGCCACGCGCCGGTCGGGCCCGCAAAATCGCCTTGCATGAGATTGAACGGCGGCGGGCTCGGCCGCCGCACCCAGAAATCCTCCTCCGAGGTACGCACGGGCAGACCGAGCTTCGCGCTCAGCTCCTGCGTATCCACGGCCGGCGGCGGGCGATGGAGTGTCAGCGCGCCCGGGGCCGCGCCTTTGGCGCGCGCCTCGCGCAACGCCGTCTGCAAGAACGCAAGCGGCACGCCCTCGCCTGCCTGCGCCGCAGAGCGCAGCGGCGCGGCAGGCAGGTGGGCCAGACAGGCAAAACCCGAAAACTCGCCGGTCCGAAGCCACACCTCTTCCTCATCCCAGGCGAGCGCCCAGCCGTCCTCGGCAAGCGGTATGGCGAGCGTCACCGGGCAAAGCGCCGCCGGCGCGAAGCCCGCGGCGCGCAAGGCGCCGAGCCAGGCCTGCGCGCGCGCACGCTCCGTCACCGCGACGGCGAAGCCGCCGTCCGGCAGGGCGCGGATGGCGAAATGCTGGTTCTCGGGCTCGCTCAGGAGTTGCTCTTCAAGCGCAAACGGGAGCGCCTTGAGGATCTTGGCGCGCGCGCGTGTGGGCAAGGTGGCGCGCGTGAGCAGCGTCTCCGCCGCCGGCGTCCAGACGAAGACCTGCGCCTGGCGGTCGTAGGGCGGCACGGCATCGAGCGTCGCCCGCCCCTGCTGCACGCCGCCGTGCCCGTCGTGCCACCACCACGCGACCTCGCGCGCGGACTCCGGCCAGCCGCGCGGCAGGCGCAACACCCAGGTCGCGGCGCGCGCGGCCGGGGCGGTCGGCAGTCGCGCCCGTATCGCGCGGTTGGCGGTTTTCAGCATGGACGTCATTATATAAGACGTTGGCCTTTCCAAAGTATCTCGACCTTGTTGGACGCGCGGTGCAGCAGGACCTCGGTCCGCCGGGTCACGCGCCCGAACTGAGAGGCGACGCGCACCTCGAAATATTCGGTCTTGAACCCGAACCCCTTCTCGGGCAGCGCCACCTCCTGCGGCAGCAGCTTCGCCAAGTCCTGCGCGCTGCCTAAGCCGCCTTTCTTCGCGTCGCGCGCCTGCACCAGCCGCTCGGCCTCCGAAAGCGGCAGGTTGAGGAGCGCGCTCAGCACCATCGCCGGGGCCGTGTTGACGTTGATGTCCGTCTCCTGCGGCAGCGCCGCCACATACGGCCGGAGTTTGGCCACGGCCTCGGCGTCGAAGCCGCGGATGAGGCGCAGCTCCTCGACGCTCTCCAGCGGCCGGTTCGCGGCGCGATACGACGGCTTCCCCGCGAGATACTCGATATCGTCCGCGCCGCCGGGACGCGCGAGGCTGTCCGGGTCTCGCCAGTCGATCAGCGCCTGGGTGAGCCCGGGTTCCAGCCCGAACGCGCTCAGCAGGCGCTCAAACACGGCGATGTCCGCCGGACTTGGACCGTTGCCGCGCCAGAGGCTGTTCAGATTGAACCGCCCCTGGGCGTCGCGGATCGTCCCCTGAACCACGCCGCCTTCGGCCGGCAGCGGCGGAAGCGGCTGCGCCCAATCCTCGCCGAGATGATCGGTTCCGCCATCGCGCTTCAGGATGATCGCCGCCCACGCGACCGCCCCCTGCTCCACCGCGAGCGCCTGCGCCCGGTCGCGCTGGTTCTGCGCCTGCCGCAGCCACAACTGCTGGCCGAAACTGATCGAAGCCGCCAGGGTCGTGACCAGAGCGACGACCACGAGCGCCGTCACCAGCGCCACGCCCCGCTCCAAAAAGGGGTCGGGAGTCTTTTTCCCGCAGCGCCCGCCGGGGCCGAAGAACCCCGGGCAAACGCCCCCGGCATCCGACGCGGCTTTAATCATGGATCGGAAACACCCGGCGGAACTCGCCGCGGTCCTTGAGCTTCACCGTCACCTCGACCCCGCGCGGCAGCAGCGCCGGCTTGGCGGCGTCGGGAGGCCAGTATTCATCCCAGCGCCCGTCCGGGTTAAAGAAGCGCGCCTGAAAATCCTCGACGTCTTTTAACAACGCCACGGCCACGGGCTCCGCCTCGGGCCCGCGGTCGAGCACGGGCCAAACGAGGCGCCAGAGCGTGCCCTCGGAGAAGCGATAGGCGACCCGCTGCAGGTCGCTGCGCAGGCTCTTGCTTTCGCGAAACACGAACACCCCGCCGCGGCTGAACTCGAGGCTCGGTCGCGCGAGCGCGCGCGGATCGGTCGGCTGGCCGACGAGGGCCGGAAGCTCGGCGCCGTCGCTGTCCCGGATCGGGCGCGCGCGCGTCTGAGCGAGATCCTCCTCGAACCGGGTGAATGCGAGCGCCAGCGCCTGCCAGAACTCGCGCTCCGCCGCCACCCGGTCGCGCGCCGTGAGCGCCTGCGCGAGCCCGCCGTAGGCGATCGCCGAGACGAGCGCGAAGATGCCGACCGCCACCAACATCTCGAGCAACGTGAAGCCGGCGCTGCGCCCGGTCGCGGGGCGCGCCCTGCGCCGAGCCGATCGGCCGCGTGCGCCGCGCATCAGTCCGGCTTCCTCAGGAAGCCGACCAGGTGCGCGAGCACCGCACCGTCGGGGGCGGCGCGCACGTCGATCTCGACGCGCCGCAACTGCTCCTCCGGCGTGCTCAGCACCTGCTCGCGCCAGTGCCACGCGCGCCCGCCCAGCTCGCGCTCGCCGTTGAAGGCGTCCATCGCCGGCCAGTCGCGCTGCACCTCATGCAGCGCGAGCCGGTCCTGCGCCACCCAGAGCGCGAGCGTGCGCTCGCGCAGCCCCAGACTCAGGTCCGCGGCCTGCATGAGCGCGCGCATGCCGGCCGAAAGCGCGATCGCCAGCACCGCCAGCGCCACCAGCACCTCGAGCAGCGTAAAGCCGGCCCCGGGCGTTCCGGCCCCGGGCGAAGTCGAGCGCGCGCGGGCGCGCCTACGACGGCGGCGTGACTGTACGGATCTCGCCATTGGCTTGACCCTCGATGCGCAGCGCCATCTCACCGTGCGCGAGCGTCACCGCAAACTGCGGCATCTCGCCGCTCGGAAAAAATACCACGCGCGCGTCGGTCTCGCGCACACCCTCGATTTCGATCGCGCGCACCGTTACGCCGGGCGGAAGGCTCCGCGGGCGCAGCACATCGTCCTGGGTAACGGGTGCGAGCTCGCCTTGGTCGTTGACGGTCATGAACTGGTAGCCCTCGGGCGTGAACGCCAGCACCAACACCCGGCCCTGCAGCACCGCGTCTTCGGCGGCGGCGCGCGCCAGCAGCGCCAGGCGCTCGGTCTCCTCCCTGAGCGTGCGCGCCTCGGCGCCGTAGAGCGAAAGCCCGGCCACGCCCAGCACGATCACAATGAGCAGCATCACCACCAGCAGCTCGATGAGGGTGAAGCCGCGGCCGCGCATGGCTATTTCTGATCGAGGTTCCAGGTGCCGATGTCGGCATTGACGCCATCGCCCCCGGGCTGGCCGTCGGCGCCGTAGCTGAACACGTCGATCTCGCTCCGCACGCCGGGATTCAAGTACTGGTAGTCGTGCTGCCACGGATCCTTGGGCAAGCGGTCGAGATACGGCCGCCAACTGCGCGGGATCTCGCCCGTCTCGGGCCTCTTCGCCAGCGCCTGCAGGCCCTGCTCGGTGCTCGGGTAGACGCCGTTATCGAGGCGATAGAGCTTGAGCGCGCTCATGACCGCCTGGATGTCGCTCCTCGCGGCCACGACGCGCGCCTCGTCGGGACGCTCCATGATGCGCGGCACGATGAGCGCGGCGAGGATGCCGAGGATCACGATGACGACCAGGATCTCGATCAACGTGAAGCCGCGATGGGTCTTGAATGCGGAGTGCGGGGTGCGGAGTGCGGAATGAAACGACATAAGTACCCTCATTTGATTAACTGGTTCATTTCGAAAATCGGCAACAGGATCGCGAGCACGATGAAGAGCACGACCGCGCCCATCACCAGGATCAATATCGGCTCGAGCAGCGCCGTGAGTGTCGCGACCCAGTGCTCCAGCTCGCGCGTCTGCGACTCCGCGACGCGCAGCAGCATCACATCGAGCTGTCCGCTCGCCTCGCCGCTGGCGATCAAGTGGACCATGATGGGCGGATAGTATCCGGACTTGGCGAGCGCGCGCGACAGGCTCCCGCCCTCGCGCACCTGCTTGAGCGCCTCCTCGGCGGCGGCGCGCATCGGCAGGTTGCTCACCACCAGCACCGCCGCCTGCATGGCCTTGAGCAGCGGGATGCCGCTCGTCACCAATATGCCGAGCGTGCGCGCCAGCCGCTCGGCGTTCAACGAGCGCGTGAGCCGCCCCCACAGCGGCAGTCGCAACAGAAACGCCTGCCAGCGCGCCCGCACCGCCGGATTGCGCAGCGCAAACCGCGCGCCGATAGAGGCCGCGACCGCCGCCGCGACGAAGACCAGGCCGTTCTGCCGCACGAAGTCGCTCAGGGCGATCAGGATGCGGGTGAGCAGCGGCAACTGCTGGCCGGTGTTCACGAACACGCGCGTCACCTGCGGCACGACGTAGACAATGAGCCCGGTCACGACGGTAAGCGCCACCGCCGTCACGAGCGCGGGGTAGATGAAGGCGAGCACCACCTTCTGCTTCAACGCCTGGCGCGTCTCGGTGTAATCCGCGAGGCGCTCGAGCACCTCATCGAGCTTTCCGGACTGCTCGCCCGCGTCGATGAGGTGACGGTAAAGCTCGGGGAAGGCGTTCGGAAATAACCCCATGGCGCGCGCCAGCGACTGGCCCTCGCGCACGCGCGCGCGCACGCCGGCCAGCACCGCGCGCGCACGCGCGGACTCGCTTTGCTCGATGAGCGCATTGAGACAGGCCTCGATGGTGAGCCCGGCGCGCACGAGGGTGGCGAACTGGCGCGTGAGCAGCGCAAGCTCCGCGCCCGAAATGCCGCGCCGCAACGAGCGCAGCCCCGCGCCCTGGGTCGGGGTCGCACCTTCGGCGATGGGCGTCACTTCCATGGGCGTTAACCCCTGCTCGCGCAACCGCGCGCGCACTGCGCGCTCGGCGTCGCCCTCCACCACGCCTTTCACGGTGCGGCCCTGGACATCGAGCGCGAGATATTCGTAGGCGGCCATTTCTTTAGAAAGGCGTGAGGGGTGAGGGGTGAGGGGTGAGGGGTAAAAGCATCCTAATATATCCTCGCGATTCGTGACTCGTGACTCGTGATCGGTGAACAGTGAACCGTAATACTCAGTCCTCAGTCCTCAGTCCTCAGTCCTCAGTCCTCAGTCCTCAGTCCTCAGTCCTCAGTCCTCAGTCCTCAGTCCTCAGTCCTCAGTCCTC
>MFSU01000062.1:0-5045 GCA_001785115.1 Candidatus Muproteobacteria bacterium RBG_16_65_34 | reverse complement strand
AGTCCTCAGTCCTCAGTCCTCAGTCCTCAGTCCTCAGTCCTCAGTCCTCAGTCCTCAGTCCTCAGTCCTCAGTCCTCAGTCCTCAGTCCTGACCCCTCACCCCTCACGGCTTCGTTATCCCCTCGTAACCCGGACCACTTCCTCAAGGCTCGTGAGGCCGGCAAGCACCCAGCGCAGCCCGTCTTCGCGCAGGTTTTTCATATCCAGCTTCTGCGCGTGGTCGCGGATGCGGGATTCGGCGGCGCGGTCGTGGATCAGCGTGCGGATCGTGTCGTCCACGGTGAGGAGCTCGTAGATGCCGGTGCGGCCCTGGTAACCGGTCTGGGCGCAGGCCGGGCAGCCCGCGGCGGAGTAGATCGTCGCGGACTTGCCCTTGGGGAGTTCCAGCAGCTCGCGCTCGGCCGCATCCGGCGCATGCGCGCGTTTGCACTCCGGGCAGAGCTTGCGCACCAGGCGCTGGGCCATGACGCCGAGAAGGCTCGAGGCCACCAGAAACGGCTCCACGCCCATGTCCACGAGGCGCGTCACCGCACCCACCGCGTCGTTCGTGTGCAGGGTCGCGAGCACGAGGTGGCCGGTGAGGCTCGCCTGCACCGCGATCTGCGCGGTCTCGAGGTCGCGGATCTCGCCGACCATGATGATGTCCGGGTCCTGGCGCAGGATGGAGCGCAGCGCGCGCGCGAAGCTGAGGTCGATCTTGGCGTTGACCTGGGTCTGACCCACGCCATCGAGGTCGTACTCGATCGGGTCCTCGACGGTCACGATGTTGTAACGCTTGGTGTCGAGCTGGCCGAGCGCGGCGTAGAGCGTGGTGGTCTTGCCGGAGCCCGTGGGGCCGGTAACGAGGATGATCCCGTGCGGCTGATGGATGATGTGGTCGAGCGTCTCCAGGGTCTGCTTGGCCATGCCGAGCCCCGGAAGGCTCAACCGCCCGGCCTGCTTGTCGAGCAGGCGCATCACCACACGCTCGCCGTGGCCGGTCGGGAGCGTCGAAACCCGCACGTCCACCGGCCGGCCCGCAAGCCGCAGCGTGATGCGGCCGTCCTGCGGCAGGCGCTTTTCGGCGATGTCCATGCTCGCCATGATCTTGATGCGCGAGACCAGCACGCCGTGCAGCACGCGCGGGGGCTCGACGATGTCGCGCAGCACGCCGTCCTTGCGGAAGCGCACGACCGAGCGCGTTTCGAACGGCTCGATGTGGATGTCGGAGGCGTTCTCGCGCACCGACTGCGCCAGGAGCGCGTTGATCAGGCGCACGATCGGCGCATCATCCTCGTTCTCCAGGAGATCCGCCGTGGGGGGCAGGCTGTGCGCCAGCTCCTCGAGGTTGAACTCGGAATCGCCCAGGTCGCCCACGATCCGCTCGGCCGGATTGAGGCCGCGCTCGTAGGCGCGGTTGAGCGCCGCGTCGAAGGCCTCGGGCGCGAACTCGTGCAGCTCGAGCGGCCGCCCGAGCGCGCGTTGCAGCTCCGCGAGCGCCAGGCTCGCGACGCCGGAGCGCGCCCAGATCTCGATCGCGCCGTCGGCCTCGCGCACGCACAACACCCCGTGGCGCTTGGCGAAATGATACGGCAGGCGCGCCACGGCGTGCGGGTCGAGGCGTTGCAGATCGGGCCGGGCGGTCATGGGACCATGTTATACGCGCGAACCTTAAAGGGACATGAACAGCCCCTCACCCGCCGCCGCGCCTGCGGTGACCGCCCGCTCCCTCAGGGAGCGGGGAAGGGAGAGGGAAATAATTTATGTAGCTCACGGCTTCGCGGGCTGATCCGGCCCGACCTGCGGCGGCCCGAGGAGCCGGTCTTCGGCCGGCGGCGCCTGACCGGTCTCTTTGGCGCCGGCATCCGGTTTCACCTCGCGCTTGAACGGCGTGGCGGTCGACTCGGGCATGACCGGCGGGTTGAAGCCGCCGAAGAAGAGCGAAGAGCGGTCCGGCTCTTTTTGCTGATCGCGCATGTACTTGTAGTTGTACTCGGTGAATCCGACCGTATCGCGCGCACTGCGCACGATCGCCGGGCGCAGGAACACCATGAGGTTGGTCTTGGTGGTGCTGCGCTCGCGGTACTTGAAGAGCTCGCCCAGCAGCGGGATCTTGCTCAGCAGCGGCACCTCTTGAATACTCTCGCTCACGCGATCCTCGATCAGGCCACCGAGGACCACGATGCTGCCGTCGTCCACGATCACGGTGGTCTCGATCGAACGCTTGTTGGTAATGAGATCCTGCGCCGCCAGATTCGCGCGCGCCACGCTCGAGACCTCCTGGTAGATATGCATCTTCACGCCGCCGCCCTCGGAGATCTGCGGCTTGATCTTGAGCGTGAGGCCGACGTCCTTGCGCTCGATGGTCTGGAAGGGATTCACCGCCGCCCCGCTCGTGCCCGTGCTCTGGGCGTAGCTGCCGGTGAGAAACGGCACATTCTGGCCGATGATGATCTTCGCCTCGGCGTTGTCCAGGGTGAGGATATTGGGCGTTGAGAGAATGTTCGACTTGCTGTCCTCTTCGAGCGCGCGCGCCAGCGCCCCGAGGCCCAACACCTCACGTCCGTCCGGGAGCGTGATCTTGCCGCTCAGGTAGCCGAGCGTGAGCCCGCCCGCGGTCGCCAGCGACTCCGGCGCGATCGCCGTCTGGAGCAGGCCCGAGCCGGCACGCGGGAAGTTGGTCGCTCCGACGAGCGCGCCCCCGCTGCCCGCGGCCTTGCCACCGGCCCACTGGATGCCGAATTGCGCGGCCTTGTCGGACGACACCTCGGCGATCAGGGCCTCCACGTATACCTGCGCGCGACGCACATCGAGCTTGTCGATGACCGAGCGCAAGTTGTTATAGACCGCATCCGAGGCGCTGATGATGAGCGCGTTCGTCGCCTCGTCGGCCTGGACGAGCGAGCCCTCGGCCGCCCTCGCCCCCGGCGCGGATGCGGCCGCACCCGGCGCAGGCGCGGCGGCGGCGCGCGCCTCGCCCGCGATCACCCCGCGCAGAACCTCGGCGAGCTTTGCGGCCTCGGCGTTTTGCAGATACACCACGCGCGTGTTGCCGCCGGCGCGCGGCTCCACGTCGAGTTTCTCCACGAGCGCGCGCAATTGCTCCACGCGCCCGGGGTTGTCGCTGCGCACCAGCAGGCTGTTGGTGCGCGCGTCGGGCACAATATTGAGCCGCGCCTCCGGTCCCGCCTGCGGCATCGGTTGGCCCGGCACGGCCACGACGGTGTCCAGACGGCTCACGAGCTGGGCGATATCGAGCGCCGAGGCGTGCTTCAGGGGGATGATCGTCACATCGGCCGCGGCCGGCTGGTCGATGCGCTCGATGAGATCGAGCATGTTCTGCACGTTCGACGCGTAATCGGTGATGACGAGCACGTTGGCCGGCGCGTATACCGCGATCTGCGCGTTCGGCGCCATGAGCGGCCGCAGGATCGGCACGAGATGCGCGGCCGAGGCGTTCTGCACCACGAACACATGGCTCACCCATTGATCGTTGACACGCCCGAGCCGGTCGCGGCTCGCCGGTGCGTTGTGCTTGCCTTCGGCCTCGGGGATGATCCGGGTGATGCCTCTGGACCCCTCGACCGCCGTGAACCCCTGCGCGCGCAGCGACGAAAGCAGAATATCGTAGGCCGCGAACTTGGATACCGGCCGGACCGAAAGAATCGTCACCTTGCCCTTCACCCGCGGGTCGATCAGGAAATTGCGCCCGGTCAGTTGCGAGACGGTCTTGATCACCGCCTGGATGTCGGCGTCCTGGAAATTGAAAAGCATCTCGTTCGGGCCGAGCGCGGGCGCGGCGGCGGGCGCTTCCGCCGCCGGCGCGGGCGGGCTGGGGGCCGCGACCGGCGGTTGCGGCGCCGGCGCGGCGGCGGGAGGCGCGGCTTCCGCCGGCACGGTCTGCGGCGCGGCCTTCGGGGGCTGCGCCGCGCCCGCGGCAGGCGAGACCTTCTGCAATGGCTCGGCGGCAGTTACCGCCTGCGCCAACAGGATAAGCACCGGCGTCAAGACGGCAAAAGCCTTCGCCGACGAACGCCGGCACGATCGGCGCGCTCCCTGCTCCTCCTGCCCCGCCCCGTCGGAGCCGTTTTTATTGGATGTTGTATTGCAGGTTCTCAACTCTGCCTCCGCGCCTGAGCTCCAGTTGCACCGTACCGACGTTGCCGATCTGCTGGTAGAACTTGATGGTGTCCTCGACCGAAGTAAGCTGCTGGCCGTTGACGGCGGTAATCACATCGCCGGCGCGCAGCCCGAGCTTCTCGAAAACGCTGCCCGACTTGATATCACGCACGAGAAAACCGCCGCTCGCCTGCTGCAGAAGCTGCGCCTGGCCGAGGAAATCGGGCGCGCGCATCTGCTCCTGGATGAAATCGCGCGTGAGCGTGAACTGATTGTGGCCGTGCGTTTGGATACCTTGCGAGGATTTCGGCGCTGCCGTGGCCGCTCGGGCGCCGGTCGGCGCGCCGCCCATTGCGGTAAGCGGCGCGGACGTCTCCAGAACCAGGCTCTCCACCGCGGCGCCGCGGCGGATGAGCACCCGGTCGGCGTAGGCCGTTTGCAGCACCACGCCCGGCACGATCTCTTGCCCGATGGCGAAGGGTTCAGCCGGGGCGCCCGCCACGCCGATGAGCGCGATGCTTCCCGCGCCGGCCGCAACGATGCCGCTCAGAGAAAGATTCAAGCTGCTGACCGGAACATTCTCGCCGCTCGCCGGCGCGCCCGCGGCGTGCCCGAAGAGATCGGCCGCCTGCAGCGATGCCGGATCGAAGGTAACTTCACGCGAAGTCGCGGGCCCGGTCGCAAGCACGGGTTCCTTCGGCGACGTCATGCGCCAAGTCAGATCGGCGAGCTGCGAGGCCAGCAACAACAGCGCCACGACATTGGCGAGACCGAGCGCCCACGGGCGGGACGCAACAGCCCGCAACCGTTCCCCCACGGCATTCAGGTCAGGGTGGTTCAAGGGAAAAATGCCATTAGCGGTCATATACTTGTTTGCGGATTATAATGTTCAAAGTTAGCATAAATCTAACTCAAAACACGGCTCTTGCCTGCCTCCAGCGGGATAA